>JANYBI010000762.1 GCA_025360875.1 Lentisphaerota bacterium | reverse complement strand
CTTGCGGGCTATATGTTCCAGTCTTTTCAACTATAGAGGAGTTCCTTTGGCACAGATGGCTGAACCAGAAAATAAATCCGCAGACGGCAGGTGTTGCATGATTTGTCCGAGGAAATGCGGCGTTGACCGCGTTGGCGACTTAGGATACTGCCGGGCGGGCGACAGGCTCAAGGTCAATACATGCTCGCTGCACTTTGGTGAAGAGCCTGTGATCAGCGGGAACAGAGGAAGCGGTACGATATTTTTCTCCCACTGCAGCCTGCGGTGTGTTTTCTGCCAGAACTACAGGATAAGCGATTCCGGATATGGAAAGGAGTTGGGAGTTGATGATCTTGCCCGGAGCATGCTTGGTCTGCAGTCCCAGGGCGCCCACAATATAAACCTGGTTACTCCGAGCCATTTCACTCACATGATAAGGGATTCGCTTGTCATGGCGAGGAAACAGGGGCTGGTGATTCCGGTCTTATGGAACAGCAGCGCATATGAGCTCAGGGAGACGCTGGAGACGCTCGAAGGCCTTGTCGACATCTATCTGCCCGACTTCAAATATTTCTCGTCTGCCATGGCACGGAAATATTCCGGGGCCGCCGACTATCCCGATGTTGCGAAATCCGCAATACGAGAGATGTTCCGGCAGGTCGGACATCTGAAGCTGGACAAGGACGGTATTGCCTACAGGGGTGTCATGATCCGCATCCTGATCCTGCCAGACGATGCGAATTCGATACATGAAACGTTGGAGTGGATCGACATGAACCTGGGCAACAGGACATACATCAGCCTTATGGGGCAGTATTACCCCACCCATCTCGCGTCCAAACATCATGAGATAGACCGCTGCATAAGCTCCGAGGAATATGAGTCCGCACGCAGGGAGCTGGAATCTTTCGGCTTCGAGAACGGATTCGTCCAGGATGTCGGGTCAGACAACTCGCAGACGCCTGATTTCCGGGAATAGTCCGGCCAATTGCCTGATTGGGCTATTGCTTTTCCAATTTAGTAATGCGCCCGCCGACAATCCATTCGACAGCATAGATATCGCCGTTGGGAGCAAAGCAGGCGCCGTGCGGGCTGCTGAAAAAACCAGGACGGATATGTTCCGTTCCCGCCAGGTTGGGCCAGGCTTCCGGTGCCACCGGAGGCCACCAGGCACCATTCGGAGCAATGCCAACTCGATCGCTCGCGCCAATTTCATCAACAAGTTCCAGGGAGTTATAGTCGAGAATCTTCACTCCCGTGAACAGTTCAGGAATAACTATGCGGTCGCCCAGGAAGTCGAAACAGCAAGGGCTATGAGCCGACATGCTTGCGCGGCGAAAATTCCCGCTGCCGTCATAGACCACGATGCGCCGATTCATCCGGTCAGTAATGAAGAGTTCCGGGCCGTGCGTATCCCGACGGAAATTAATCCCGTGAGGTTGGCTGAAGCGCCCCGCACCTTCGGTACCGTCAATGCTTCTCTGGTATTTTCCAGCCGGTGAAAAGCTATGCACCAGGGAAGCGCCATAGCCATCGGCAACCCAGACCTCTCCTGTCTCCGGGTTCTGGGCCTCCCAGGTGGGAACGTATCGTTGCCCGTTCACATACGCTGGATGATCCGGCTGGGAAAGCGACATGATTTCGACGCCGTCCAGGGACATCTTGACAACTCTGCTGGAAACCTCGTCGGTCAACCAGAGATACTCCATGTCGTTTTCCTCGACAAGAGTCATGCCATGAACCCCGGGAAAGTGTCCCCATGACGAAAGAAGCGTTCCATCATTGTCATAGACCAGGATGAATGGAGATGCCTGGTGGCAAATGATGATGTTTCCAGTTCTCGATGCGACAACGCTGTGTGTTCTGCCGTTCTCTCTCCCGCCAGGCGTGTCAGGTATCTTCGCCCAGTCGTCAATCCATTTGTAGGTATTAAGACCACTCTTGATCAGCATATATCCTATTCCTTTTCCGTAATTTTGTCCAACGATACGCTTAAGTATCTCGCGGCCTGTCCGGACCTGTGCTGAGCTTGTCGAAGCAGCTTGCTTGCGCTGAGCCTGTCGAACCCGTGAATGGACGGATTACATGAAGCGGTTTTGGTCAGAATCGGAGTCTTATTGAATTGCAGCCTCTTCAAGTCGTTCAGCGACCCAGAGTTTTATGATGGATTGCCTGGGAACACCAATGCGCCTGGCTTCCTTGTCGAGGGAATGGATCATCCAGACAGGGAAATCCACATTGACTCTCTTCTGATCCTGTTCAGGCCTTCTCGCCTTGGATAGATCAAGATGTTTCGTTATATCCTTGCCCTCGTCAAATAATTTGTCCAAATCTTTAGCTTTCATAAATCTCAATCTCCTCTGTTCTGGATCGTCGTATGGAAATGATTCTTATGTTTTCATCCCTTGACGTTATGATTCCCGACCAGTGCTTATCTTTTATCTTCCCTATTACCATATATCTGGGTTCATCTGTTGTTTTTGCTGGAATCTCAATCAAATCAGGATTATCCCATAAAGCTTGTGCTTCTACGAAATCAATTCCATGCTTTTCTTTGTTCGATTTGCTTTTCTTAGGGTCAAATTCAAAATTCATAGTATAGATATTATACCTTAAATATACATTTTGTCAATATTTATTTTGCCTGATACCAACGCTAGGCCGCATAGTTAGCTTATAATTATTTCCAGATTTTCCACCATGACTTATATAAACTATTTTCCATATCTATCATATCTTTATCAACATCAGAAATCTCTTTAGGCTCATCAATACTATCCAGTTTTTCTATTTTGATTAGAATCTCATCTCCTGGCTTAAGGTTTTCATCATAAAACCAAGTATGGTGTTTTTTATCAAATATTCCGGCAATTGAACAAGTGATTTTGTCAAAAATACTTCCGTTTTTTGTTTTAAGGTTTCCCACATGTAGTGATGCGTGAAGCGCTCCGTCACCACATATTCCGGCACTGCAAATTCGTTTACCGTTTATGTGGACAATAAGAGAAGGCTTATCATTTTGATGGTTTTTCATGGTTTAAATTCCTTAAGCTAACGATTAGAGATTATGCGGTGTTTTGCCGCCACATGGTCCCTGTTGAACTAAGTCATTCGTCGGTATGGGGATTTACCGCCCGTTTTGTTTGTTGTCCTGTTTACGATAGATGTCGTCGTCATTAAAAGCAAGCTCAGGGGAGGAGGCTGGAAGGTGTGCCTTCATCTACCAGCGGAGCGGATCGCCTTGCTGCAAATTTTGGCTAAAAGGTTTTTAAACTTAGTGACTCTGTGGTTCCGTGAGAGGACAGAAATTAAAACTGAAGGCTTTTTATTGAAAAACAGCATTTGTGTCTTTGTGACTCCGTGGTTCAATTGATATATTGTGCCCATGATTATTCTCGGAATAGATACAGCCCTCAGATGCACCGGTTACGGTGTGGTTGATTTCACGTCGTCCGACAGGATCAAGGTGCTGGACTGCGGCGTCATCAAGACAAAGACTTCCGCTCCTCACGGCGAGTGCCTGCGCAGGCTTGCCGGCGGAATGCGTGAGCTTGTGGAAAAATATCATCCGCAGGCTGCTGTGATCGAAGGGGCTTTTTTCCAGAAAAACATAAAGACCGCAATGATTCTGAGCTATGCGCGCGGTGCGGTGATGCTGGTCTTCGCCGAGAATGCTATTCCGATCTACGCATATGCCCCTAGGAAGGCCAAACAGTCGGTCTGCGGCAACGGAGCCGCCTCAAAGGAACAGGTCGCTTATCTTATGGCCGGCCGTCTGGGGCTCAATGTCAACGATATGCCTCTTGATTCCACGGACGCCCTTGCTCTTGCAATATGTCATGGACAGATCGCGACGAGCCCGATGGCGCAGCACCTTCTCAAGGACATGCTTTGAGATTGTTGAGATAATTAACCCTGTCCTAAACAGTAAGAAATATGAGTGTGTCTTTAACAAGGGGCCTGTTTATATATTTATATTCGGGGTCGGAATCGGGATCGGCATCGGCATCGAAAATGAATTCAATCGAAAGCGATTCCGATACCGGCCCCGATAAATTTATCTAGGACACCAGTGAGAGACAATAATTATCAAATCCAGGAGATAACCTATGTATTACAGGATGAAGAAAGATTTTGCGAACGGTCTCGGGAAATTGAAATCATTTGCGAAATCCGCAAAAGGGATCGAGCTTGCATACGAAAACGAAAAGGTCCGGATAGAATTCCTGAAAGATGATCTTTTCCGGATAAAGATTTCCCAGGCGGGCAAATTCGATGAAAAGCCAAGCTGTTCAGTGTCCAGGCTCCCATCTTCAAAAATTACCCTGCAGATCAAGCAGGATAAAAAACAGATAGTGCTCGCTAGCGGAACACTCAAGGTTATTGTCAACAAAAATCCTTTCAATGTCAGGGCCGTCCGTAATGACGGCTCCGTGATTCTCGAGGGGATTGACTGGAATATCTTCAAGGAAGATCCGTATCTCAGCATGAATTCCGGCTGGTTTTTCAGGATGAAGAAGAATAAGGACGATTTGTTCCTCGGTCTTGGCGAAAAGACCGGCGGCCTGGACAAGTCTGGACGGAAATACCAGATGTGGAACACCGATATCCTAGGCCCGGAGTCAGGATCTGATGTCGTACCGGATGTAAAGAAAGGAGATCCTGCCCGCGATCCTTCAAGCCAGGCTTATGATCCTTATTACATGTCGATCCCTTTCTTCTATAGGATTTCCCGGAAGGACAAGTTTGCCGCTTCCGGGCTTTTCTTTGACAATCCGTACAGGGGATATTTCGATCTCGACGGCAAGGACGATTTCACGGTCGAATTCAATGCTGGACAGCTCACGCTATATGTCTTCAACGGCCCATCGATCAGTTCCATACTTGAGGATTATTCAGCCCTGACCGGCAGAATGGAGCTGCCGCCAATGTGGGCGCTCGGCCATCACCAGTGCAGATGGAAGGCTTACACCGAAAAGGATATCAGGGAACTGGCCGCAAATTACAGGAAGCTTGGAATACCATGTGATACCCTCTGGCTGGATATTGACTACATGGACGGGTTCAGGGTTTTCACCTGGAACCGTGAAAGATTTCCGGACATGAAAAAGCTTACTGATGAAATGCTGGAAAAAGGTTTCAGGATGATAACGATCGTCGATCCCGGGGTCAAGTATGATCCTTCGTACAGCGCGTGCAGGGAAGGAATAAAAGGCGATCATTTCTGCCGTTGCGCCAATGGGAACCTGTTCATGGGGCGTGTCTGGCCGGGACAGACGGTATTTCCTGATTTCACACAGGAGAAGACAAGGCGCTGGTGGGGAAAACTGAACGGTGAGCACGCGAAGAAGAACGGTCTTGCCGGAATCTGGAACGATATGAATGAACCGGCCACCAAGGATTCCGACCTGTCTGACATGAGATTCGATTTCCACGGAGAAAATTATCCGCACGAGCGGTTCCACAACGAGTATGGCACGCTGATGGCAATGTCCACGAAGGAAGGACTTGAAAAGGCTTTCCCAGGGAAAAGGACTTTTATACTCAGCAGGGCAGGTTCGCCAGGCATCCAGCGTTATGCTGCAAACTGGCTTGGTGACAACTTCTCGCGATGGGAGCATATGTGGCAGAGCATTCCAATGTCGACAGGGCTCAGCATCTCCGGTCAGCCGTTCGTAGGTGCGGACGCGGGCGGATTCGCCCAGGCATGCAACCCCGAACTGCTAGCAAGATGGATAATGTATGCGGCCCTGACGCCTTTCTGCAGGAATCACAATGCCGACGGGCAGGGGCAGGAACCATGGGAGATGGAAGGAAAGGCCACAGATGTATATCGCAAGGCGGTGAAGCTCCGTTACAAGCTTCTTCCTTACATCTATACGGCATTTGCCGAATCTTCACGCAACGGGACGCCAGTCATGGCACCCATGCCCTATTATTTCCAGTCGGACGCCAAGGCGTATAAGGCGGATGACCAGTACATGTTCGGACCGGATCTTCTCGTTGCTCCAATTTATAAGAAGGATCAGAAGTCAAGGAAGGTTTATCTGCCGAAGGGAGACTGGTATGATTTCTGGACTGGGAAATCGGTCAGGGGAGGAAAGACAATCGATGTGAAGGCGCCTCTCAACATTATCCCTCTTTTTGTGAGGGCAGGGGCGGTCATCCCGATGCTGTCCGATGAGATTGATTCCACGGTTGAGCTGAAACATGGGGAAATAGAACTGCACGTGTTTGTCCCGGCTTGCAATGGGAATTGGAAGTCGCTCCTGATGGAGGATGATGGCGAAACGACCGATTACCGGAAAGGGAAATATTTCAAAACGGAATTCATCCTGACCCGGAACGGAAAAAAAGCAGTACTTGTTTCAAGGACTTCCGGGAAAGGTTTTTCCTCTTTTAAACGGAAAAAATTCAAGGTCATCCTCCATTCGGCCGGTGGACATGTTGATTTTGAAGACAGGATAACTATGGAATATTGAGTGATTTCCCCATCGTGAAATGGGGAATACCGACTTCGATGTATTCCTCGGACGTGATTTCATAACCCAGCTTCTGGTAGAATGGTACTGCAGTCTTCCTGGCGTGCAGTTCAATCTTCCTGCTTCCTGAACTGGCGCAAAGTTTTTCCGCGGCGTCCATCAGCATCTTGCCAATACCCATCCTCTGGAAATTTTCTGATACCGCCATCTGCCTGATGATATTTTTCCCGTTGGCCGGCTTGACGATAACGCATCCTATAAGATTATTCTCCCCATCAAATGCGCCGATATGGTGCTGTTTATCTTCATTCCGGACGTCATTATCATTCAGGGAAAGCCCGATTGGCATGCGCAGTATCTTGTTGCGCAGTTCTTTCTCGGCCAGGTATTCTCCGGACCCGAATCTTATCTCAATTATTTTGAACATTTCAAAATGGTCCATTTTAGAGTTAAACATAAAAATGTATCTTCCTGATAGAATAATTGCAAAATGAATTTAACTTATAGCAATCAAGCTGATTTCAAAATACGGAAAGCGGTAGTTGCGGAAACAAGCCCGTTGGAGTTCACGGCTTCAGCGTGTCTTGATATTCAATATCTTACACGCGCTAATCCTCCAGCGGAGGACCAACTTTGAAATCAGCTCAGATGAGGCAATTTTGAAATTGCCTCAATCAAAACGGGATATTGCTGCATGAAGAATTTTTTCGCAGGGAAATGGTCTGCATACGTTTCAGGGACGGCGGTAGCCTTCCTGTTCATGTTTGCACTTTATCTTTTTGACACTACGATCGGCATGAGCGACTCGTATATCATGATTTCCGAGTACTGCAAGAAGTCAATTG
>JANYBI010000755.1 GCA_025360875.1 Lentisphaerota bacterium | reverse complement strand
GCTGGCTGAGCCTTGCCCGATACGGACTTTCCATTCCTTTTTCTCCGAAGAGATGGTGGAATGAATCACCATATGAGAAGCACCAAGCTTCGCTTGGCGCACCAACTTATTATTATGCGGTTCTCCATAAGCAGGGGGGCGAAATTACAATTATGCAAGGCCCGCCCCGGATTCAGCCTCAAGCCTGTCACCATATACGGTGTAAAATAGACCACAACAGGCCCTGAATTCAAGGTTCTACTAGCCTGGATTATTCACGAAGCATGTAGCGTTGTTCATAATCCACCCCGAGGCAATGCGCTCGGGGTTTCGACGCGCTTCGCTTGCTCAAGATTAGTCCTGAGCAAGAGGCGTAAGTGCCTCGTGTCGAAGCCCGAATGGCGATCTGTTCATAAGCAGTCATGCCGCGCATGAATAGCTCAGGCTAAAGCGTAACTTTCCTGACCACTGCTGCGTCGTCACGCTGGACGGTCCGTTCAAAATGGATGGAGGGAACGCCAAAGAGCATGCAGTAGTACTTGTGGTCCGCTGGCAGTCCGAGCAACGGCTTCAGTTCCGGCAGGATTTCCAGCAACCACTTCACCAGCCCGCACCAGACTGTCCCGAGTCCGGAGGTCTGGGCAATAAGTTCGAAATAGGCCAGGGCTATGGCAACGTCCTCCTGTGGGCATGGTGCGTCCGGCGGCGCCGACACGATCAGCAGGTGCGGTGCGCCACGGAAGACAATGTCCTGTTTTCGTTCGAACCAGGCCGGCACCGCCTCCAGGAGATATCCCGCACTTTCCGCCACCTTGCCGTCCTTTATGGCCTGACGCAATTCGTTCAGCGCCTTGTCGCAGAACCGTCCCATGACTGCCTTGTCATCAATCACAGAGAAAGTGAGTTCGCGGCGGTTGACACCGGTGGGCGCATTGGCCACAGTTGCGAGAATTTTCTTAAGCAGCTCTGGAGCGACGTTCTCATCGCGGTAGTGGCGGATGCTGCGGCGGGCACGGATCAAATTTGCCATTTGGTCCGGCGGCGGCAGACTGCCGGCCTTAAGTTGCAGGCTGTCGCCGGGATTATGGCCAAGGATAGAAATGGCTGCAGCCGGACAGACGGCCAGGCAGTGCTGGCATTGCAGGCAGTTCTCCTCCTGCTCGGGTTTGATGCTGGGCAGCGCCTTGCCCTCTTGCTCGATGATCTCGGCGATGCAGTCCTCCGCGCACTTTCCGCATCGTATGCAACGTTCGCCGTCGACTGTGAAATTCAGCATTTTAGTCTCCTGTGTTCGAGAAATGGTGCGCCCGGCGGGATTCGAACCCACGACCCTTTGCTTCGGAGGCAAATACTCTATCCAGCTGAGCTACGAGCGCATTAACAGTTGCCAGTCTACTGTCATCAGTAAAAACAATTGAAATTAAAAAGGGGGAACAGCAGACAAATATAATCAGCTATTCCTTTCCTTCAATAGTAAATATTCACTGAAGGACATACTTCAGTGAATATTTACCTTCGCAAGGAGCGATTTTCCAATTGCCGATTTCCTGTTCCCCAGCACTGCGAGCGCATTTCTCCTGAGCAGTTTCACACCGGGATATTCCAGAGGCGTATTCTTTATTACATCCCTTATGATCGACTCATTCTCAAGAAGCAGCCATTCGAGATCGGCCTTCACCGGTTTCAGAGGATGAGAACCGGGGCAGAACGAAGTGCAGATGTCGCACCCGAAGATCCAGTCGCCCAGCATAAGGCACTCATCCTTCTCAAGAACGCCTTTCTTCTCCATCGTAAGATAGCTTCTGCATTTCCTGTATTTGAATTCTCCGGGCCGGCCAGTAATAGCGCCTGTCGGACATTTCTCGACACATTTGCCACATGTCGAACATGGCGCGGCGAAATCAGGTTTCTCCAATTCAGGCAGCTCTATGTCCAGCGCAAGGACTCCGAGACATGTCCCGCTCCCCTCGCCTTTGCAGAGTATGCACGAGTTCAGACCAATTACACCAATTCCGGAAAACGCCGCAAGACTTTTTTCGGCGATCGGCTTTGTATCGACACAAATTTCAGTCCTAATTTCCCTGCCAGTGAGTTTCTTCAATTCGACTGCGAATTTCGCAATCTGTTCCTCCATGAAAACATGATAGTCGATGCGTCCGGCATAACCTGCGACAAGTCCGGACAAATCATCTTCAGTTGTTTCAGGCAGGAAATTCCTATTGACGGGAATCCGGTGGAATGGAAATGCGAATATCGCAAGGCTCTTAGCCCAGGGGAATGCATTTTTCGGATCTGCCCTCTTGCCGGAACTTTTTTTCAGATATTCCGGCCATTCATTGAAATTTGGACTGTCCGACGAATATATGTCATTCAGCCTTCCTGCCAGTCCTGCATAGGAATCATGATTCAGATTCAGGACTGAAACTGCACAGAAATCCAGTTCGCCACAGGCTCCATGGATGAAATTTCCGATACTTTCTTTTCCAGGCCGCATATTGCACCATCAGACGGCGGTAATTTCATAGGATTTGCCGATCTGGGTCGGAAACTCAAGGAGATTCCCCTTGAACGATGAAACTATCTTCCTGCCGTCGATCGAAACATCCAATTCCTCAAATGACCGTAGCCTGCAGATATTCCCGATATTTGAACGGATGACTGCTTTTGAAAGCTTGTGGTCGTTCCATTCAATGTCCACGGTGAACCCGCCTCTTGCAACAAGCCCCCTCACGGAACCTTCCTTCCACTGCGACGGCAGGG
Organism: Lentisphaerota bacterium; assembly: GCA_025360875.1. Classification (GTDB taxonomy): domain Bacteria; phylum Verrucomicrobiota; class Lentisphaeria; order Victivallales; family GWF2-50-93; genus GWF2-50-93. The sequence continues at coordinate 873 of JANYBI010000755.1, read as the reverse complement.
CAGGAAGAAGACGGAGCAGGCTATCATCATCGGACATCCTCTCATGGCTCTGAAGCAGCATCTCGCATATCCCGGCAGTGACTCCAAAATTCCCGTCGATCTGGAACGGAGGATGAGCGTCGAAAAGGTTGATATAGACTCCCCCGCCCCCAGAATAATTGATGTTCTTCGTATCCACGACCCGCAGCATGCAGTTTATGAGGTTGAGGCAGCGGTCGCCGTTCAGGAGCCTTGCCCAGAAATTGATTTTCCAGGCGAGGGACCAGCCTGTCCCTTCGTCACCTCTGATCTCCAAGGTCCTTTTAGCTGCATTGAAAAGTTCCGGAGTCGTATCGCTCGTTATCTGGCTTCCCGGATGAAGGGCGAACAGATGCGAGACGTGCCGGTGGTGCGGTTCCGAGTCGTCAAAATCCCTATACCATTCCTGGAGCCGGCCATTCCTTCCGATCTTGAACGGCAGCAGTTTCTCGACAGCCTTTCCTATCTGGTTCCTGAAATCGGCGTCGACACCAAGAATTTCAGCCGCCAGTGCGCAATCCGCAAAAAGTTCACGGACGATACCCATGTCCATCGTGCTTGAGATGCTTACGCACTCAGGTTTGCCGTCGGGGGCGATAAAAACATTTTCCGGGGATGTAGCCGGCGCTGTAACCAAATATTCTTTGCCATCCAGTTTGCATGGCACAAGCCAGTCGAGATAGAACTCGGCAGATTTCTTTAAGAGCGGATACGCTTTGTCCTTCAGGAATTTCTTATCCTGTGTGAAGGCGAAATGTTCCCAGAGATGGGTAGCAAGCCAGGCACCGCCCATAGGCCAGCAGGACCATTGCGGATCTCCGTTGCCATAATCGCCGACGGCGCATGCCAGACCCC
>JANYBI010000744.1 GCA_025360875.1 Lentisphaerota bacterium | reverse complement strand
CTTTAATATATGCCATGATAATTGATATCGCCATGAGCCTTGCTTATTCTGCAAGTTGATTGGAAATTTAAGTTCCAACACCCCGCGGCTGCTTCCCTCTGGACTATTAGCGGCTCAGCTGTAATTTATATTCAAACGAAGAGGAACTGTTTAAATGGAACGGAAAAAGCTATCAGTTTACAATATTAATTTCACCGGATGGAATACAAGTGTTCCGAAGCTGCTTGATGCATGCGGGCTGGATAAGGCGCTGGCCCAGCTGAAGAAAAAAATCCTCATAAAGCCGAATCTTGTCGAAGCGTCACCGCCGCCGATCACCACGCCGGTTGAACTTGTATCCAGCATCATCGACTATATCAGGAGCAAAAATCCTGCGCTTGAAATAATTGTAGGAGAAGGATGCGGTTCCATCGATTATGAGACCCCTACCCCGTTCAAGCAGCTCAAGTATGTGGACATGGCGTATAGCCAGAAAGTCAAACTCGTTGATCTGAATTACGAAAAAACAATTACCCTTTCCAAAAAGGAATGCAGACGCTGGCCCGAAATGCATCTTCCTGAAATTGTCATGGACAGCTTTCTGATTTCCGTGCCAGTCCTCAAAGCGCATTCGCTTGCAGATGTCACGCTCACGATGAAGAACATGATGGGGACGGCACCCCCGAAACATTACAATGCCGGAAGCTGGAAGAAATCAGCGTTCCATGAAAAAATACAGGAGGCTATTTTTGACCTCAACCGGTATCGGACACCGGACTTCAGCCTGATCGATGCAACTGTCGGAATGGCTGAAGCACATCTATGGGGACCGGTCTGTGATCCTGCCCCAAATCTTCTAATAGCTTCTTTTGATCCTGTCGCCGTGGATGCGTATGGCACCGAAATCCTCCACCGTGACTGGCGGAAGATCGGCCACATCAGCATGGCGGACGGCGTGCTGGGATACGCGGAAGCGCAGATAGTGGAAGCGAGATGAAACAGCCTTCAACAGCCTGTAACCGGTTGTCGGTTGGTTGGAGTTCACAGCTTTAGCGTGCTCTTACTGCTTGAATTGATAATTTATAAGCAAGTAGAAATTCAACTTTAACAATATTCAACAGAAAATTCCTTAATAACATAGACACGCTAAAGCTGTGAACTCCAACATTTTTAATTCATTTTTCGTATCCAGATGTAGAGTTGCCTGTCTCAGGCAAGAGTCTTCGCTGGGACAGCGAACACTACATCTATTAATAAAACATCCCTTGCGGGATTGACTACAAACAAATCGGCTCACGCCGCCTGGCTTTTTGCGCTGAGAACCTTCCAATAGGCCATGACATCCGCCGCAGTCTTGAATCCCGCTTTCGAAAGATCATCCGAAATACCCATCCAGGGCACAAGGACTCCCTGCGCTGCGTATTTATGCATGCGCATGATGTAGTTTTCAGCGGATTCGTCGGGGAACTTAGGCCAGCCATTGAAATTGATCTTCTGCGCTTTCGCAAACTTTTCCATGTTGGCGAAGAAATCAATCTCGTGCTCGTGTCCCGGGATGTGCCCGAAGTTCAACGCCTTGAATTCGGGCTGTTCGAGAATGGCATCCGTAAGGAATTCGTTATATCCGCAGTAATGGACCCAGGCATTGCCGAACTCGCGTGCAAGCCTTTTGGAATACGGAATGGCGAATTCACGGATCTGCTCATTTCCGAGAAGTGCGGTTGTGTCTTCGCAGATTCTTATTCCGAAACTGTCGGAATAAATTGAGTTGCTGTGATGGTGCGCTGTCATCGGTTCACCTATCGCATCCTTCATCCAACGGTGCGTCCTGATACCGATTTCCAGGCATATGCCCATAAGATGGTGTATGAAAGGCGGGTCGTCGTAGAGCTCAAGGAAAATATCATCTCCCATCATGAGATGCGCAAGGTCGAAGGGGCCCTGCGTGTCCATGGCAAATATCGGGAGAGAATCGCCAATGGTCTCCTTGAAGTATCGCATCATCTCCATCCCTCGCGCAAAACTGCCGCGCTGTTTGATATCATCCGGAGTAAGTTTCGAGATCTGGGCCTTTGTAAGGCGCTCGTGGAGCCATGGCATCTTGTCGGGAAAAGTCTCCTGTTCGAGTCCGAGACATGCGAGCATAATGCCTGTGCCCAGGTTCGCCCTGATGGAAGGGACGCTGTCGCTGCGGCCGTTTCCCGTCGCACATGCGCCTCTGGCCTCACGGCAGAGCATCTTGGTCTTGTCCGTAAATATCTGCTGGAGATCATATTCCGTAATCCTCTCCTGTTCCGGACTGAGCTTATCGCCTATGAACAAGAGCGGAACATCCAGCTTTTCCCCGCGCCAGGCGCGGCATTGGCGTTCACGGCTCCTCTGGATATGCCCATAATCGAAATTCAAATATTCCTTAAGCCTTTTAATATCAAAGTTATTGTCCATTGAAATGCTTCTTCTTGATTATTTGAATTATTTATTTTGTTTAATTTGAAAATCTATCCTGTGACCGCCATTCAGGTATTTGTTGCAATCAATCCTGAAAGGATTCAATAATAAAAAAGCCTAGGGTTTCAACCCTAGGTGTAAATCATAGGAAATCAATTACGCCCTGTAGGGACGGAATCAATCCCATATATATTTCTCATCATATTTGACCTTATGCTTTTCCAGAAGAAGCAGCAACTCTTTTTCATACGTAAATTTCACATGATGTTGCTTCTGGTTCCGAATGTATTCCGCGACCCGCTGTGAAAGAGACTCGCTTACTGAAAAAATACCATATCCCCGCTGCCATTGGAAAACCGGAACGCCTTTCTCATGAACCCACTTTGACGAACCACCCTTTATGTAACGCATCATATCCGAGATGGAAACAGAAGGATGGAACAGTGCCAATATATGGACGTGATTAGTGGTTCCGCCTATTTCCAGGATTTCGCCTTTCTGGCCCCTGACAATACCACAGATATACGAGTACAGCTCATCCTCAAATTCCGGCTGGATTAGGTCAATTCTATTCTTTGTTGAAAAGACTATATGGCATACGATATTCGACAGGGATTGAGACATTGTCATCCTTCTTCCGCCCCTTCAGGGCGAATCTTTTATAATTCATACCTAGGGCTGAAGCCCTAGGCTATATTCCATTACGCACAAGTGCGTATAAGATAATTTTCGTTTAGCCTCATTGCAACATAGTCCATTAGATAATCTGCATCCAGGAATCCTGAAAGGATTCAATAATGAAAAAGCCTAGGGTTTCAACCCTAGGTACAAATCATGGGAAGCAATTTCGTCCTGCAGGGACGGAATCTATCCTCTGCCTGACGCGGCGAAGCTTCTTAGCGGAGCCGGTTTACTTACCCTGCGCCTCGACGAATTCCATGAAGGAATCTACGACCATGTCGAAGTCCTCCGAGCCGATATGTCCGAAACCGTATCTTGCGTAGCACCGTTTTATGCCGGCGCGGCGTCCAGCTTCGAGGTCAGTATGGTTGTCTCCGATTATCCATGTCTCGCCGGGATGGGCACCAGTCTCCCTCATCGCGATCAGGATGCTCTCGGGCTCGGGTTTAAGCGGATATTTGTGGCTTCCTCCGAGTATCAGGTCGAAATAGGCGTCGATCATGAAATGCCTGAGGATATCCACGCACTTGTCGGAGGGCTTGTTGCTAGTGAGCGCCAGCTTCCAGCCATGTCCACGCAACATGTGCAGTCCCTCCTTGACGCCGTGATAGAGGTTCGTCTTCACGAACATGTTATCCTTGTAATACTTCTTAAATTTCTCCAGAGCCTCGTCCTGGCTGACATCGGCCCCATGCAACGCGCGTTCCACGAGTTTTTTAGCGCCGTTTCCGACATATTTCGTCACAGTATCGACGGGAAGTGCTGTCAACCCGTAATCGGCGCGCATCAAGTTGACGCCTGTCGTCAGGTCCTCTCTTGAATCGATGAGGGTGCCGTCAAGATCACAGAGTAGAAGATGATGTTCATGTGATTTTTGCATTATATATCCCTAATAATGTTAAAGTTGCCGGCAAGACCTGTACTGAGCATAGTCGAAGTATGCCGGCGCTCCGTCATAGGCACATAGGATTTTTCCCATTCTCTATTACATTAATCCAAGAATCCATTAATCCAATTCCCTATGGGTTTTCAAATGCCCCGTCTCTTCATCGCAATTGACATGCCGGATGAGCTCCGCGGAAAAATCTGCGAACTCCGCGGAAACCTGCCCTGTGTGAGATGGACCGAAAAGGAACAGATACATCTGACCTTGCGCTTCATCGGCGATGCCGATGAGGAGAATTTCAAGAAGACAACAAAGTCCCTTGACGTGGTGAAATTCAAACCACCATCTATTGAGATCCATACTTCCGGCTTTTTCCCGAACGGGAGAAGGCCTTCAGTATTCTGGCTGGGATGCATGGAAAACCCCATTTTATCGAAATTGAAAAATGACATCGACGATGTTTTAGAAATGGACGGGCTCCCGCGCGAGACACGTGGCTTCGTCCCCCATATCACAATAGCCCGACTGAAAGACATATCGCAAAAGGAAATTATGAATCTGCAGGACATCTACAAGGACCTCCTGCCCCAGAGGTTCACCGCGGAAAAGTTCGTACTGTATTCAAGCGTCCTCACAGCTAATGGAGCCATTCACACCATTGAAAAGACATATCAGTCCGAAAATAAGACCATCCAGTCTTGAAAATCTCCCAACCGCCAATAGTATTATCGTTTTAACAATTAACTCGAAACATTTAAAGTGATTTTGATGAAAAGCCTGCTGAAAATCTTCAAGCCATCTTCCATATTGCCATTGATAGGCGCGGCCGCCCTTCTTGTCCTATCAGGAAAACTTGACGCCAAGGAATCACCGTCCCGGGACAAAATAGCCTCGATACGATCCGAAAAGGGCGGCTCTTCCACGGGCTTTTTCGCCAAACAGGGGGATAAGATATATCTTTTCACAAGCATCTTCTCCCTTGCCAAAGGCGGACTGATCGTCTATTCATCAGACGGAAAGCAGGTTCAGACTGGACAGTATGAAATCGCTGCCGACAGGGATCTTGTAAGGACCCCGGTACAGAACATATCCAACTTCTTTGAAATAGAAGAGGAAAATGTAATGGGGGAGACTGTTACAATTTGCTCGGAAGTCTCAAGGGATGGCGACGGCAATATAGTGACGGATGCCCAAGATTTTACAGGAAAAGTTCTGGGAGTTGGCCCGGAATCTTTCAGGGTCAGTACTCCCGGCTCCTCATCGGACATCGTCGGATCCCCTGTCGTCTGCGAAAACGGCAAGGTGATAGGAGCAATGTCATATGAAATCCCCTCTTTCGGCAAATCAGACGTCGCCAAGAAGAACCCAAAAAGCATATCCATGTATGCCGTAAAATGGGAGAACAACACCTGCGCCAGGATCAACGGGAATATAAAATGGATTGCGGTCAACAAAGCCCAGGAGATCGTAGCACAGGGGAAGCTTTTGACGGACGCGAGAAATTTCGTAGACAAATATCTGACGGTGATGCACCTTTGGTATGCAAACCCATACGAAACGATAGATCCCGCAGGAGCAGCTCCGGAACTGAAAGTCTGGATCGCGGATCATAACAAGAAAATAGCAAACAGCCCAAAATACATTGCAAATATTGAGAGCGATATCAACCATTACCAGGAACAGGCGAGGATCCTCCAGGAGATCGCGAAAAACGACGGTTACAGATTTGCCTCATATATAACTGCAAAATCCACTCCGCTGAGAAATCCCGAGGGCAGTCCTTTTGTCAAACTTTATTACGGCGAATCCACAAAAGTCTTCGACGCCATCTGCCAGATAGTCATTATCAGGAGTACCAATCTGTTATATATCTATCCTAACGACGTAGTAAAAACCGAAGGCAATTAATCCAGCATGAAAATCATATTTACATCATTCCTACTTGTACTTCTGTGGCTTCCGGACGTCTTGGCCGGACAGTTCGAGGAAATCAAGAACTCCATGGTGATCCTGGACACTGCAACCAGCAGGAGGGGGGGGATACTTGTCAAGTTCGACGGAATCACGTATGTCATCACATCACAGGATGCATTCTGTGGAAGTATCATCTCAATGAAAACCCTTTCCGGCGTCATTCTCCAGCCGAAGTTGTACGAGGTACCCGAGGAACCCATCGGCCTGCTTAGGATCAAAACTGATTTTGCCGCACCTGGTAATTTAGTTATCGAAGACAGGAAGGGCGACTGCGAAGCCTACAGGACCGATCTGAAAATGGGAATAATTTCCGAGCAGGCGGTCAACATCAGCGATACTAACGCACTCAGGTTTCCAGCTGAAAATGGCGCAAATGTCCCGTTCCTCGAAGAAGTCATCGGAAGTCCGGTGTTCAGCAAGGATGGGAAATTGATCGGAGCAGCAGGATGCAATGGATACACGGTAAATAAGTGCGACTGGGTATGGGTGGAACTCAGCAAGGACCTGTCCAACAGGCGAAACGAGCTACAGCCCCTCAAACAGGTGCAGAAATGGAAGAAGGTTGACCAGACGCAGCTGTTCAAGCAGTGCGCCATGCTCGATGAGGCGGAGAACTTTCTTTTCCCATACACAAGCGTGTTCAACACCTGGAGCGGCGATCCTTATGCCACAATTCCCTTTACTCCTGAGATGCCTGAAAAGATGAAACCCGTGATTGAGACTCAGAATCTGATGGTGAAGGAAATACCGGTAATGCGGAGGAAGATCCAGGACGGTTCCCATAAGATGGGTGATACGGCCAAGAATGTCACGGCAGGACAGTTCAGGGAGCAGAACAGGGCGATAGGGAAAAGGATGGCCGATTTCGCGCCATTCTACTATAAGTCCCTTTCAAGTCCGAACATCAAATGGGAATCCTCCTATTTCAAGAAGAAGGGGGAGGATATTTCAAGCATCTACAAGAATCTTTACGAAGGCCTCAAAAAAGACGCTGATAACTGCGGCAAGATATATCCTCCGTTATGAGGCGTGGACTGGTGAATCGATGATAGTCCCCGTCCCTATGGCAGTCTTGTAATCCTGAGTTTCCGCCTGTCCCCTCCAGCATGCGAGATTTTAACACGCATGGCACCGTGCGGCAATATGTCCTCGATTCTTTCAGCCCACTCGATGAGGAGAACGGAATCGGTACCTGAAAGATATTCATCAACCCCGAAAACCAGGGCCGCACTGGAATCATCTATCCTATATAGGTCAAGATGGTAAAACCATCTGATTCCGGACCTGCCGGACACCTTGTATTCCTGCATAAGTGTGAAAGTCGGGCTGGACACCGTCTCGGTGATACCGAGCCCCCTGGCAAACCCTCTGGCAAAGACAGTTTTCCCTGCACCAAGCTCGCCGTAGAGGGCGACAACCGAGCCTGACGGGATCTTTTTTGCGAATTCCGCAGCGATCTCCTCGGTCACATCCTCTGAAAGGCTTTCAAATTCTTCAACTTTTGAAGTGCTCATATCCTGTCCTGCCTGCTGATGAGATCAAATTCATGCCGGTTCCGAATATACTTCCTTTCCGGCCAGGGACGAAAGTGCCTATGCGGGTCAATTTGATTTTTTTAAACGGCCACTTCCGTTCAAGTTCTGCGGATTTCGAGGGATTTACGGCGAAGATAAGCTCATAATCCTCCCCCTCGGACAGTGCGGATCGGATATTGGCGCCTTTCCTTAGCGGTATGGAAGACTGGTTGAGGACCAGAGACACTTTTGAAGATTCGCAAATCCTGCCCGCGTCTGAAAGCAGTCCGTCGCTGACATCGATCATGCAGTGCGTATATTTTCCAGCAAGGAATTTTGCAGGTTCAATGCGCGGTACGAATTTCAGATGATGCCCAGAATTGAAAGAGTTGCCAAATGAACCAGTGGCATAGAGGAAATCACCGGCTTCCGCACCCTTCCGCAGGCATATCCTCTTCTTGTCCACCCATCCTGCTATCGTAAGCGTACAAACGGTCACATCCTTGGCGGTTGATGATACATCCCCTCCGCAGATGCTGATTTTCCATTTTGAAGCTTCCTTCTGGATCGAACGCAGGAACCCTGTGATCCATCGGCTGTCCGCATATTTTGTGGCTATTGTAAGAAGTGCGAAAGCCGGGTCTCCGCCCATAGCGGCAATATCGCTGAGATTGCGGTTGATAAGTTTCACGGCGGCTTCCGATGCCGAGGTACTACCACTCACATAATGGACTTCGGAGACGATCTGATCTACCGCCATGAGAAATAGCTTCCCGCCACCAATATCAATGGCCGCGCAGTCGTCTCCTGGTCCGACAACGACATTCTTTCCCTGGCTGAATGTCCTGAATATGAGGCTATGTATGTCTTTTTCCTTCATGCTTGCGATCCTTAACTCCCCAAATTGAATCCGTGATTTACTTTTCACTGTCACATGCTAACTTTTAAGTGCTACCGTCTTATAATATAGTTTATATTCTCACAAAGGGAAAAAAATAATGTTCGAAACAGTCCAGTTTGATATTTTCACGACAGCCTTCATTGTTGCCGTGGACATCATAATCTGTTCTGTGGTCGCCATCCATATCCTTCTCAACAAGCATGATGAGCCTACATCCGCGATCGCCTGGCTGATAATAGTTTTCTCATTCCCAATCGCTGGCACCTTATTCTATCTCATATTCGGTGTCAATAGGATCTATACGAAGGGGGTTGACATACAGAACGCACATGATTTCGTAAATTCACATAAGAATAAGCCGAACCTTGTTCCGGCCAGCAAATATTTCCAGAATATCGGCAGGCACATATTCAAGACGGAAAAGCCCCAGGACTATCCCGTGTTCTGCTCAAGCCTCGACAAGCAGCTTCCGTCCACTCTTCCGCTGACAGGCAACAGGATCGAGCTTCTTCTCGACGGAACCAGGGCATATCCGAAGATGATCGAGGAGATTGAAAAAGCCACAAGCACCATCCACCTGCAGTCATTCATCATCATGGACGACGAGGTCGGGAAGTCGATCCTGAGCCGTCTTGAGGTAAAGGCCCAGAACGGAGTCAAGGTCAAGGTCATCTACGACAAGTTCGGAAGCGCAAAGGCGCTGTTCTCGTTCCTCGTGAGGAAATACGGCAAGAACATACCCAATTTCGAGATGCGCCCGTTCTCCCAGTTCAAACTCAAAGCCCCCTGGGGCATACAGCTCAGGAACCACCGCAAACTGCTTGTGATCGACGGGAAAACCGCATTCGTCGGAGGAATAAACATCAGCAGGGACAACATCGGCGGGCTCAGCAGCCCGGATCATTATATACACGATCTCCACTGCATGATAAACGGACCGGCGGTCGGCGAACTGCAGATGTCGTTCCTGCGTGACTGGCATTACGTTTCAACAGACCATCCCGTTGAACTTCTCATCGAGGATCACCTCCCAATGTCCGAAAGCTGCGGTGACTCGATCGTAAGGGTCGTCGATTCAGGGCCAGGGCAGAATTATCTGGCGTCGGAAAAACTTTTCATGACGGCCGCCGCCACCGCCCAGAAGCATGTCTGGATAATGACGCCATACTTCGTCCCTGACAAACCGTTCTGGAAATTGTTATGCACGGCTGTTGCACGAGGTGTTGAGATCAGGATAATCGTTCCGCGCAACAACAACCACTGGTATGTCCAATATGCGGCACAGAGCCTTTATTCCACCCTTCTTGAAGCCGGTATCAGGATCTATGAGAAAGAAGGCTCCTTCTCCCATGCCAAGGCTGTCCTTGTCGACGGCATCTGGGCGTTCATGGGCTCGAGCAACTGCGATGTCCGCAGCTTCAGGCTCAACTATGAACTGGACTTCACTGTAATGCAGGGCGATTTCCTGGATGTACTGCACTCGCAGTTCCTGAAGGAAATGTCAGAATCAAAGGAAATCCTGCTCGAGGATGTCCTCAGGAAAAAACTGCCGCAGAAGCTTCTTGAAAACGCCTGCTCGCTGCTGACGCCCATCCTCTGAATATCATAGGCTTGCTCTAAGTTCATATGAAGCCATTGGTGAATTCAAAATACAAGTGCAACACCATTCTGATGACTTGCAGAATCCATGTGCTGCGGAGCACCGGCCCGGGTCGCCTATGGAGCTGCCGGAGGAGCCTGTCGGACTTAAG
>JANYBI010000713.1 GCA_025360875.1 Lentisphaerota bacterium | reverse complement strand
GTCTCGGCGTCTATGATCTTGACGATATCCTCGCAGTTCAAGCAGACCGCCAGCTGGCCCTTGTTCAAGGCGATTGCGGTCATGTTCACCTTGAACGGCTTCCCTTCACCACCGGCACCTTTGGGTTTTGTCGAATCATCCTGCTTCACCTTGTAGTTTGAAACGAGCAGATCCAGCACTTGCGCATCATTGCCTGCCGCATCTTTAACGGTCCTCTTCCACGGCGCATATTTCCCGGTCGCAACATCGACTCGGTAGATCGTGGCTTCCTTGCCCTCGTTCGATATCCAGAGGATTTTGCCATCCGTCGCGAGAGAGGCGCGTCCGCCATCGAATGCGACGCGGTTCGCAAGCCCCCAGAGCCGCTGTCCGTTCAGGTCTAGGCCAATCAGATATTTCCCGCCCTCGCCCATCGGACAAGCCAGTGCAACGTAATCGCCTGCTGCGGCCGCCGCATGAGGGGCCGTATGGTCCCCGTAAAATGCACCTCTGCCGTCGGAAGTGTCCCATGTGGGATTGCCGGGATTGGCGAATGACATGGCGTAATTGACATGTATGCCGTCATGGTAAATCCCCTTGAACTTGTAGTCGCCTGCAGGTACCGGTTTCCCATTATCATCAAGACCATCCCATTTCTCGATATTCTTACCAGCTTTCCGCTGTGCGGCGGCAACCAGGTTGCGGACGCGCCTGCCGTCCTTGTCATCAATGGCAACCGTGACCCGTGCGTCTTTCGGGATCTCATATGCGATATCGACAGGACCAGTGGCTTCCTCGGCGGCTGTCGCCTTCATCCAGGAAGGATCGGGAAGTTTCAAATTTCCTTTTTCCTCGAGGATCACTTCACCCCAGCTTTTGAGTGCAGTCCAGAAAAATTCGCGGCTGCTTTCGCCTTCCATCAGGTTGTCAGCATACCGGTGGATCGGCCAATCGGCCTCGCCCCAGAGCAGCTCAACTCCGATATTTATCTTCTCTCCTGCCTTGAAGTTCCTGTTTGCTATAAGTTTCCATGGAAGCTTAATCTCCTGTACATATCCTTTTCCATCGGCATCTTTCTTGAATGCCATTTCTGCGCCTTCGCTGAGCTTAGGTGAACCGTCGCTGCTCAGGAGAAGCTTGCTCCCGCCGCCGAACGGTTCAGTGAGGCTCTTGCCGTAGCTGATCTGGATGGCCGGTTCATTCTTGGCGGCGTAATACCAGGCGTCTACATGGCAGATCTTATCGGTCTTGACGCGCATCTGGATGCAGTCGCCCGCCCAGCCCTTGTTCGCCGCAAAGCGCGGATCATGGGAATTGCCCATCGGGTTCGGATCCTTCCAGTGGATCGAAACATAGAAATTATTTTCGTCGTACATGCAGGCGACGGTTCCGCTGTAGACATCCTTCAATGTCTCGACGTCGTAGCACTGGAGATACTGGCCCGACAGATCCCAGTCGTCCAGATTTCCGTTGATGACGACAGGTTTCGCCTGCCCTGAGCCTGTCGAATGGGGCGCTGGAACTGCATGTATTCCCCTGGTTTCAGTCTGCACGCCCAGCACCGTTCCCGGCGCGAAGATCGCAAAAGCGAGCAGCGCCTTTCCAAATATTTTCAGACGATCCATTTTCATTGCATATCTCCATTTTATTTAATTTTTCATATTCCTTTATAAAACTCAGAACCATGGTGACAGCGAACACGCCACTCCTCCGCTGAGCATAGGAGCGCCATAGCCCGGGACAGCATATGAATTCCCGTTGCCATCGCACATGGGCCAGATGGCGTTTGCGGGGACGACTATGTGCCCACCGAGATTGCTTCCGTTGCCAACATATTGCCCTGAGATCCCTTGATTTATATCATTACCGAGCTTATAGGGAAACCATGCTGCCGAACCGTCAGCGGAGGCTACATTCCCTCCTTTTGGAGGTAATTTATTCGCTACGTGGTTTGTTTCTGGGAGACCGCCGTTATTTCCCTGGTCATTCATGTTGCATCTGTCCGCCCATAGCGCAGGCACCTTATCGGCCACAAGGGCGTTTGCCACTGTAAAAAGCTTGCTCAATTTGACTTTACGGTCTAGCGCCGATCCGGCGCACATCATGTATGAGATCCGATAGTAGTTGGGCCTGCGGTTTGAAGGACATATGAAAACCTCTGCCGTGGCAAATCTCACGCTGTTGTAGTTCGAAACGGAATATCCGGGAACGCTGGCATTGAGATTGCCCTTCATGTAATCCCCGTAAAAAGCATAAAAGGAGCCCGTAGCACTTTCATAATCGAAAGATCCGATCGACATATAGCTGTTGCGTCCAATCAGGTTGAGCATATCATCATAGTCACCCGCATAAACCAGCGAACCTATAGCCAGCTGCTTGACATTGGAACAGCATGCGATGCGTCTGGCGGTCTCTTTGGCCTGCTGCAGGGCCGGCAGGAGAAGCGCCGCCAGAATTGCGATGATCGCAATGACCACGAGT
>JANYBI010000710.1 GCA_025360875.1 Lentisphaerota bacterium | reverse complement strand
CGAAGCCATGCAGGAGAAACAGGTGACTGTCTCCGGCAGGACAATGAAACTGCACGAGCCTTTCATCGTATATGCCACTCAGAATCCGATCGAACATGAAGGCACCTATCCCCTGCCCGAGGCGCAGCTTGACAGGTTTTTCTTCAATCTCCTCATAGACTATCCCAGCATCGACGAGGAAAGGCTGATTGTCCAGAAGACTACCGGCAGGCATTCAGTGGAGCTGAAAAGCATCTTAAGCCCTGATGATGTGATGGAGCTCCAGGATGCGGCGCTTGACGTACCGGTACCGGACAATGTCCAGGACTATATCCTGAAACTTGTCAACTTCACCAGGCCTGTTTCAAAACTGTCTGACGACTATGTGAGGCAGTATGTCGCATGGGGGGCCGGACCAAGGGCCTCGCAGAATCTTACAAGGGCGGCCAAGGCCCTTGCCCTCCTGAAAGGCAATCCGTCGGCTTCGGTCGAGGAGGTCAGGGAAGTGGCAAGGCCGGTGCTCAGGCACAGGGTGATACCTAATTACAACGCCACCGGCGAAGGCATATCCGTTGAAATGATAATCGACCATGCGCTCGATACAGTCCAGTAGAAGTTGGCGCAACCCAGTTTCTCCAGAGGATTAAAAATGGCAAAAGCCCTGTTCAAATATCTGAAGTCCGAGGATATAAAGAAGCTTTCATCGTTCGAATTCGCTCCGAAAGCCCTTGCCGAAGGCTATCTTTCCGGGAGGCACAAGTCGTTCTCACGAGGTAATTCGATCGAATTCCGGGACTACAGGCAGTTTGTGAACGGAGATGATCCTGCGCTGATCGACTGGCGCGTCTTTGCGAGGACGGACCGGGAATATCTGCGGACCTATGAACAGGAGACGAACCTGGAATGCCATGTCTTCCTGGACAGCAGCGCTTCAATGGGATACGGGGTGGGGATAACCAAGCTTGAATATGCGTCATTTTTCACTGCAGTTCTCTGCTATCTTGTAGTGAAGAACACCGACAAGGTGTCGCTGCAGATATTCGACGACAGGATACGCAATTATTTCCCGCCTGGCAGCACCGGGCGGCATCTGAATTCCCTTCTTCACGCCCTCGAGGTGAATTATCCTGGCAACAGGACATCGGTGTCCGAAGCGCTCAGACGTTCCTTCCCTCTTCTGAAAAGAAAGGGGACGCTTGTCGTAGTATCAGACTTCTTCGATGATCCGGCAGCCATCTTTTCCGCGCTCAGCCCATATCTCCACAGGCACTTCAGGATTCATCTCTTCCATATCCTGGCGCCAGAGGAGATGGATCTTGCGAATATCGGGTATGCGACTTTCGAGGACATGGAGACCAGGCGCAGGATAGTGGCGAACGCCGACAATATACGCAGGCATTACAAGGACGCGATGAACGACCATATGAATGCAATAAGGCAGCTGGCGGCCAGGCGGAACGTCGACTATCAGATCGCCAGGACCGACGCACATTACTTCAATCTGCTTGACAGGCTGGTGAAATGAAAATTATTTTTTTAAATTCAGTCCTGTTCTCTCTCCTTGCGCTCATCTTCCTGCCGTTGATAATCCATCTTTTCGCGAAGGGCAGACCGCCTGTCCACATGTTCAGTTCCATTGAATTCATCCTGCGCATAATGAAGAACACGATGCGGATCAGGAAGCCTCAGGACTATGTTCTGCTTTTCCTGAGGACCCTTTTCGCGGCGGCGCTTATTCTCGTCTTTCTCCAGCCGCTCCTTTTCAGCGGAGGAAAAACCCCGGGCATATTCCGCAGGAACAACATCGCCGTGATTGTCGACTCAACGGCATCAATGGCCTTCATAGACGGAGCGCAGACACGTTTCGCCGCGGCGTGCGCTGAAGCGTCGGAAATACTTTCAGGCCTGGGTTCGAAGGATACTGCGAACATCATATGGCTGAACTCAAAGCCATCGTCGGTTTTTCCTGAAATGGGAATCAACTTCACATATCTGCGGGGCGAACTCCAGAAGGCGCAGGTGACCTGCGAGGCAGGAGACATCACGGAGGCGGTCCGCATGGCCACAGCCATGCTTCAGGGGACGGAAGGCAGAAAGGAGATCTGCGTGATTTCAGATTTCCAGAAGTCCGCCTGGGAAAAGGTCATCCTCGACGTGCCGGAGGATGTTGAAGTCGTAAAGATCAAGGTAGGCGGAGGCGAAGCCCCGAACCTCGCGATCACCTCCTTCAGGTGCGAACCCCCGCATCCGCTCGCCGGAGAGGAAATAAGCTTCTACTGCGAGGTGAATAATTTTTCAGGCCAGCCGAGGCAGACAACTCTGTTCTACAGCGTCCAGGAAAGCCGCCAGTCCCGCGAAATAATGCTCCCTCCGCAGGGCAGGACCACAGCCATATTCAAGCATTCCTTCGCCCAGCCGGGAATATTCAAGGCCACGGTTTCCATCAACGAGGATTCATTCGCCGGTGATGACAGGAGATTCCTCGGCGTAAATGTCAGCCAGAGCCTCAAGATCGGAATAGTCCCGGATGAGAAGTCCACGGCAAAAGCCTGGAAGAAAGCCCTTGATTCATTGTCATGGGCAAGGACTGAATTCCTTTCTGAAAAGGATCTTTCAGGAGACATGCCCTATGACGTCGTGATGCTTGCCGGCTGGAAAGGAAACGGAGCAGAAGCTCTTTCAGAAAAGCTGAAGCA
>JANYBI010000632.1 GCA_025360875.1 Lentisphaerota bacterium | reverse complement strand
CTCCGGACTGTTTTGTACGATCTTAAAAAACTACCCTTTACCTATAAACCAAAAACAGGCAATTGAAACCTGAAATCGTGTTGTCTATGGTAAAAGCTGTGATAAATTATCGTTTTGAGCATAAATAACGGGGGTTTTTGAGCAAGTGAATCTTCCAAATAAAATAACGATGGCGAGAATTGTGATGATATTCATCTTTCTCGTCATCTGCAATGTCGATGAGAGACTGCCCCAGAACTGGCAAATGACATGGAAGGCGGTAGGGCTTTTCTTCGCATTCCTCGCCGGCCTCACCGACATACTTGACGGATACATCGCCAGGAAATACAACCTCATCACCGACTTCGGCCAGCTGATGGATCCGCTGGCTGACAAGATATTCATGGCTACTACCTTCATCATGCTCGTGGACAAGGGGATTCTTGAAGGATGGGTGGCGGTAATAGTGCTATCCAGGGAATTCCTTGTAACAGGGCTGAGGCTTCTCGGTGCAGGAAAGGGTGTTGTCATCCCTTCAGATATCACCGGCAAGCTGAAGACATCCCTGCAGATGGCGTTTCTCGTAATCGGCGGTTCGTTCTGGGTGCTTGGATGGAAAGGGACGCAGATCACCCAGATCGTATGGGCATGGTGGCTATGGGAGATATCAAAATGGATAATAATCTTTGTCACGGTTTATTCCGGGGCAAATTACTTCTACAGGCTAAGACATCTGTATTTGGATAAGAAGAACCATTAATCAGTAATCAGGTGTCAGGTGTCAGGTGTCAGGTAAATGCATGGTAATAAAATCATAAATTGAAAATCGAAAATACTTTGAGGTAGTTATGGCATTGTGGAGCGGAAGATTCAGCGGTGATCAGAAGAAGGAACTTGTTGAATTCACGGAATCCGTGTCTTTCGACAAACGGCTCTACATGCACGATATCGCCGGCAGCAAGGCCCATGTTGAAATGCTGGCCTCGTGCAAGATAATCCCTGCGAAAACCGCAAAGTCAATAAAGTCGGAACTGGACAAGATACAGAAGCTCATAGATGATGGCAAATTTGAATTCAAAATCGCCCTGGAGGACATACACATGCACATCGAGAGCGCCATCATAAGGTCACTCGGTGATGAAGGCGCAAGGCTCCATACTGCCAGGAGCCGCAACGACCAGGTCAACCTCGACACCAGGCTTTATCTCAGGGATGAGACAGGAAAGATATGCCAGGGCATCAGGAATCTCCAGAAGGCGCTCGTATTTCAGGCTGAGAAGAATTCCGATGCCATCATGCCCGGATACACCCATCTCCAGCATGCCCAGCCCGTACTTTTCGCACACCATCTGCTGGCATACGTTGAAATGTTCGCGCGTGATTCCGCCAGACTGCAGGACTGCCTCAAGAGGATAAATGTCATGACACTTGGTTCCGGAGCCATTGCCGGGACTACTCTTCCGATCGACAGGACGAAAACAGCGAAACTGCTTGGATTCCCTGTCATCTCCGCCAACAGCATTGATGCCGTGGCGGACCGTGATTTCGAATGCGAATTCCTATCGTGCCTTGCGATATTCGCAATGCACGTGTCACGGCTCTGCGAAGACATTGTCCTCTGGACGTCCAGGGAATTCTCGTTCGTGGAGCTGGCCGACTCGTTCTGCACAGGCTCAAGCCTGATGCCCCAGAAGAAGAATCCTGACGTTGCGGAACTCGCAAGAGGGAAGACCGGACGCATGTATGGCAACCTGATGTCGCTCCTTACGATCTGCAAGGGATTGCCGATGTCCTATAACAGGGATCTGCAGGAGGACAAGGAACCATTGTTCGACTCGGCTGATACCGCCTTGAAGATACTCTCAGTGTTCCCTCCTATGATCGCAACACTGTCGGCACGCAAGGAAAAGATGCTTGCCGCCGCCAGCAATCCGGAGCTGATGGCGACGGATTTTGCCGAAGAACTTGTACGGCTCGGTGTCCCTTTCAGGAAAGCGCACGAGAGGACCGGCGCTCTTGTCAAATGGGGCAACACCAACCGGATTCCTCTGGACAAAGTGCCTTTTGAAGACATGAAAAAAATAGTTCCCGAGGCTGAAAAAGGTCTTCTGAAGATCTTCAATCCCGCCATGAGCGTTTCAAAGCGGGAAATCACCGGCGGCACTGGCCCGCGCGAAGTTCGCAGCCAGATCAGTTCCTGGAAAAGAAAACTTCAGAATTAGGTTCCCAGCTACTAGCCAATAACCAACTTGTGTTGTATAATAGATTAACCAAGGAGGGTTGCAGGTGAGAAGTTCCACGGGAAAACGTTTCACACTCATCGAAATGCTTTTGGTGGTGTCAATTCTTGGCCTGCTTGCCGGTCTATTGTTTCCAGCTCTGGGAAAGGCCAAGGAACGCTCAAGATACACCCGATGGCTCAGCACTAACAACCACATGAACTCGGATCCGGCCACCGTAATCAACTACAATTTTGAGAATCCCGATTTCAAGCTTAACTATCAGGGAGCCTATGTTCCCGCCTTATACAATTCTGCGGTCGGATGCGATTCCTCCGGGTTCGTGCAGCCTGACTACCATGGAATAATGAAAAACTCACCGCAGTGGAAAAGGGGTGGACGCTGGTTTTCAAAGAGGAGTCTCCAGTTCGACGGGCGGACCAACTATGTAGAGATACCTGGAACCTCTTCGATCGACTTTACTGTCGCCAAGGATGATTTCACGATCTCGACCTGGGTCAAGCTGGACAATCTGACGGGAACGCAGACCTTTTTCAGCAAGTGCGAGTGGAATCTTTCCTCGCAGTATGACGCCTACCTCAATGGCGCCAGCAAACGGGTTGAGACCGATGTAGGCCGCGGAACAGCGGCCTGGACATCCCCCGCCCCTGCAGCCAATACATGGTTCAACGTCGTCCTTACAAGCGAGTCTGGAAATTACCAGATCTATGTCAACGGAAAAGCCATGACCGGCAAAACTGCTTCCGGGACAAGCGTATCCACAAATGCCCAGTCTCCGACAAAGAAATTCATACTGGGGGCGGCCAATGTAACCGGCAACAAATTGAATTATTATTTCATGGGACGGATGGATGAGCTGATAGTATCAAAGAGGCTTTGGACACCTTCGGAAATAAAGTCTGTTTACGACATGGGCGCCCCATGACAATTACTGAGGAAAGAACATGGCAAGAATACTGGTAGCGGATGACAGCATAATCGCACAGAAATCCTATGAGCAGATCCTGGGATTCCTGGGGCATGAGGTGGTTACCTGCGGCAACGGAATTGCCGCTGTCAACTCCTTCAGGGAGAAATCCGCCAATCTGATAATTCTCGATGTCGACATGCCGGAGATGAATGGATTCGAAGCCTGCCGTGAAATAAGGAAGATGCCTGAAGGTTTGACCGTTCCGATAATCATGGTGTCCGTGGAAGACTCCGAAGAAGATATCCTCAGCGGAATGAACGCAGGCGCGAATGACTATCTGGTGAAACCCGTCAAGGAACCCCATCTCATCGCCAAGCTCAAGACCTTCCTTAAATTCTCCGTCATCCACAAGGATGATCTTGAACTTGTCAGGAACCATGTTGATTTCGCCGGGCGATATACGATTGAAAAGCTTCTCGGGCACGGAGCTCATTCCGTTGTCTTTCTCGCCAAGGACAAGGAGACCGGCACACAAGTGGCGCTCAAGCTTGTCACAACGCCTGAACTTGAAACATTTGCGAAATCCTTCATCGAGACCGCTGAGAAGATCAAGAAAATAGAATCCAGGAACATATTGAAGATATATGATTATGGACAATATGCAGGGAGGTTCTTCGTAATTCTGGAATATGCCGACGGAGGAGATCTTGCGGTTGAACTGAAGCGGCATAAGCTGTCTGAGGCGGAAGCCCTTGAACTTGGGCTGGACATCCTGAAAGGCCTGAAGGTTCTCGACAAGCACGGAATAGTACATTTCGACATCAAGCCGGAGAACATCATGCTCTCCGGGGGCGTCTACAAGCTGGGGGATTTCGGGATAATCCAGACAAGGGAGACCGGTACCGTGCCGATCAAGTCGGAAATATGGGCTACGGCCGCATATCTTCCGCCTGAATATCTGGATGATTCGACCTCGGTATCCATAAAGAGCGACATATATGCCCTGGGAGTCACCCTTTACCAGGCAGTCACAGGGGAGAATCCTTTCCAATCTGAAAAATCCGCCTTGTCGATGTTCAAGCAGATGAATCTCGTTCCACCTCCGATAAAAAGTTTCGATCCGAGGATAACTGAATATTTCTCTGACACGTTGGACGCAATGCTGGACAAGAAACCTGAGAACCGTCCATCCCTGGATGAGATCATTGAATTTTTCTCGAACACCATCAGCTATCTGGCAGCCAGGACTGTTGCGGAGGACAAGCCTCATGAGGAAATGCTCGTAAAGAAATCACTGGAACTCCGGAACGAGCTGGATAAGCTCACCGATACCACCTGGACAGTCGCTTCGAAATGCAAGACAAGAAAGAGGAGCCCGCATTACCTGTCACTGCTCAAGTTTGGAAAAGCCAGGTTGGTCACCAGCCTCTGCCTGATACTGGCCATATCCTTATCTGCAGGATATCTGTTCTATGCCGATTTCCTGGACAGGACTGAATTAAGCCAACCCGGCGCCCTATCAACGGTGATATGCGGGAAATGCACTATGGCATATGAGACGATGATTATTGACATACTGAAGGAAAAATGCATCAACTGCGGCGGACCATTGGCATATCGGCAGAAATGCAGTGAATGTGCCTATGAGTTCCCGTTCAAGCAGCCGGTACTTGCCGGCAATGAATGCGTCAAGGACAACGTTAACAAGGATCTGGAGCTTAACAAATGTCCAAAATGCGGCTCTCTCAATACTTTTCCTGCACCAACAAGCCTTCAGCT
>JANYBI010000084.1 GCA_025360875.1 Lentisphaerota bacterium | reverse complement strand
TTTTTTCTGCATGTTTATTTGATTTTATCTGCACTTACAAGGTAACTTTGCTGTGAATCTTATTTGCTCAAATAAAATTCGCAGCAAATCTTAGTCAGTGTCTTGTCCGTGTAAGTCTGTGGCTAAAATCTTTAGGGAATCTGAAATTCTGATTTATACGGCAAGAAACTCGTCGGGAGTCATTACGGTAATATCCTTACGGGGGAAATGTTCCGGATTACGGGTTATCAGGAAATCTGCATCTGAATGGACTGCTGAAAAATACTGTATGGCATCCTCGAAATCCCCTATTTCCGAGTCCATTGCCTGATTGAGGATTCGAGACGTCAAATCAACGACGTTGAACTCATCCCTCAGGCATCGCAAGGAGAAATCCGCCACATCAGATCCTTTTGCCTTGCGGATGATATAATAGACATTATTGAAGCTGATAGCTGAGATTGAAGCATTGAGCTTCCCCTTTTCTGCAAGAGACCATATCTGCGCCGCGTCATTATAGAACGGCTCCCTTTTCGCGAAGACATCCAAGAGGACATTGGTGTCCAGGAGGACTTTCTTCATCTGACACCGTACTTTTCCGACAGGGCATCCTCGAGGAGTTCCCTGTCGCCCTTTCCTGCCCGCAGGCAGACAATGCCGCTTGCCTTTCTGGTGATTGGGGCAAGAGGAATCTTCGCGCTGGATTCAGCCTCGATCTCTCTCCGTATAAACCTGGAGAACATTGAAGAGATACTTGTCCTATTCCTGCGAACCATCCGTCTGGCGTCTTTAATAAGCTCCTCTTCAACACTGAGAGTCAATTTTGCAAGCATGATCAAGGCCTTTCCATATTATACGTATAATATTAGCATATGGTACGTATCATGTCAAGGATAAATTTTGCGACGCAAAATTTATCAGATCTCCCTGTCGAGGAACTCCCTGCTTTCCAATTTCAACTTGATGGCATTTGCGAATTTCGCAGCGTCGGAGCCGTCAACCACGCGGTGATCGGCGCTGACTGTCACCTTCATCATGTCGCGGATCACGACCTGTCCGTCCTTGACAACAGGTGTCGGCATGGCCGATGAGACTGCGAGAATCGCAGATTCGCCCGGGTTGATTATCGCCGAGAAATTCTCGACGTTCAGCATCCCCATGTTGGAAATGGTGAACGTACCGCCCTTCATCTCTTCCGGCTGGAGCTTTCCTGTCCTGGCCTTCTCTGCGAGTTCCGCAACTTCCGACTGAATCTCGTCAAGCGCCTTCCTGTCGGTGTTCCGCACGACCGGCACGACCAGTCCGCTTTCCAGACTGACAGCCACGCCGATATTCACCTTGGACTTGTACTTCGCAGTGATGCCGTCGCTTTCCGCGTTCAGCATCGGAAATTCCTTCAGGGCAAGCGCGACCGCCTTGATGATGAAAATGTTCACGCTCATATTTATCCCCTGCTCCTTCAGGATCTTCCTCTTCTTCGCGACTTCCGACATGTCGATCGAAACCGTCACATAGAAATGCGGAATGCGCTGTTTGGATTCAGTGAGACGCTTGGCGATGATCTTCCTCATGTTGGAAAACTCGCGGGGCTTCTCTGAAACTGCCGATTTGACGTCGTTGAGAGTCACACGGCCATTGTCGCCGCTTCCCTCGATAGCGAGAAGTTCAAGCTTTTCCTTTTTCGCAAGATTGAATGCGGTAGGCGTGATAAGCTTCTTGTTGTAGCCGGAACTCTGGATGTAATTCCTGACGTCCGCCTCAGTGACGCGACCAACATCCCCGCCTGTACCTGCGACCTTGTCCAGATCAATCAGGAAATCTTCTGCAAACTTCCTCGCCCTGGGCGAAGGTTTCGGCTTGAACGTCGGAGCTGCCAGCGTAGCTGGAGCCGAATAAACCTGCTGCTGGACCTGCTGTACTGCCAGAGCACCTGCTGCGGATTTCGCAGAAGTTGCAGCTGGCGCCGCGGCAACCGGAGCGGCCTTCTTCGCTTCAGCCTTCTTCTCAGGGGCCTTCGGCATTTCAATCTTGGGAATCTCCTCGCCGGGATTTCCGATGACGGCACACGTCGCCATCACAGGAACTTCCTTGCCGGCAGGAATTATTATCTTGAGAAGCGTCCCTTCGAACTGCGACTCGACTTCAAGGACCGCCTTGTCAGTCTCAACCTCGAAAAGGATGTCCCCCTTCTTGATCTTGTCGCCTTCCTTGACGCGCCATTTCTCTATCTTGACAGTCTCTTCGGACTGCCCGAGCTTGGGTATGGGAACTAAAGTTGACATGATATTTTCCTTTTTATTTATAAATTCTTTTTTAGACAGGATAACAGGATTTCCAGGATTATTATTTCCTCTTATTCTATAGATTCTTTTTTAGACAGGATAACAGGATTTCCAGGATTG
>JANYBI010000618.1 GCA_025360875.1 Lentisphaerota bacterium | reverse complement strand
GTTGATGATCCGGCTCGAGACCCGTACTTCAGCCATGCCTTCCCCGGCGACCGGGAACTTCGATCCTGCAATGGTCATTCCCGCATGGATAGTCCGCGATTCGGAAGGCAAACTCACTGTCCTGTCCAAGGACCATGGGGTCGTGAAGGAACTCGAATCCCTTCCCGATATCTCATCGCGGCTTGACAGGGAACACATCATCTCCGTCAACGGCTATCTGATCCATGTCCGTCAGACTTCCAGCTTCGTCCAGAACCGGTTCATGTTCGACTGCATAGTAGTCAAGTCGCCGAAGAAGTGATGTGCGCTGGCGGATATCTGTTGTTTTTTCGCATTTGTTTCATTCAACGTTGGACGTTCGATGTTCAAATTCGAATCACAGGCTAGAAGCCTGTGCTACATTATTTGAATGATTCCGCCGAGGCATCTGATGGCATGCGCCAGTCACCGCGCGGAGAAAGGCTTATGGTTCCGACCTTCGGTCCGTCCGGAATGCAGCTGCGCTTGAACTGCTGCGAGAAAAAACGCCTGATGAATATCTTCTGGATATCGGACAGGCGGGATTTTTTATACTTCCCCTTGAACGCGATGTCCGCAAGATATAGGATCTTTTCCGGGGATGCGCCATATTTCACCGTATGGTACAGGAAGAAATCATGGACTTCGTAAGGTCCGATTATATCCTCGGTCTTCTGGACGATTTTTCCATCGCCATTGTGCGGTAGAAGTTCTGGAGATACCGGAGTATCGATAATGTCGTGCAATATCTTCCTGAGCTCGGTACCGGAATTTTCCGCCACCCAGCCTATCAGGTAGCGGATCAGTGTTTTGGGGACCCCGCAGTTGACGGCATACATGGACATGTGGTCGGCGTTGTATGTCGACCAGCCCAGGGCGATCTCCGAAAGGTCTCCGGTTCCTACGACAATCCCCTTTTCCTTGTTAGCGATGTCCATGAGTATCTGGGTGCGTTCGCGGGCCTGGACATTTTCATAGGTTACGTCGTGCACCTTCGGATTATGTTTTATCTCCTTGAAATGGTCCTTGCAGGCCGCCTTTATATCGATCTCCCTCAGTTCGGTACCGGATATGCGGCAAAGGGCCACGGCATTCCTGTAGGTTCTGCCGGTCGTTCCGAATCCGGGCATCGTTATGGCGACGATATCCTTGTTTTTCCTGCCAAGCAGCTTCATGGCCTCCATGGACACGAGAAGTGCGAGCGTTGAATCGAGCCCGCCGGAAATTCCTATGACGGCCTTTGCAGAGTTCGTATGTTCAAGGCGTTTTGCGAGTCCCGTAGCCTGGATATTGAAAATCTCATGGCATCTCTCATCCCGTCTCGCAGGATTTGACGGTACAAAGGGATGTGCATCGATCTCTCGGAAGATCGGATCAGGTTCAGCAGGCTTTCCCATCCTGATGAAAGTGTATTTCTCAGGAAGCTCATTGTCGGAAAATGAACTTGAAGAGAATCTCGTGTATGCCAGGCGTTCACAGTCGATGTCGGCGAAAAGGATTTCACCCTTGCGCTGGAACCTTCCGTTCTCGGCGAGCATGATTCCGTTTTCAGCGATCATTGAATGTCCGCTGTAGACAAGATCCGTAGTGGATTCCCCTACGCCGGCCGAACTGTAGACATATCCTGCGATGCAGCGCGCACTCTGCTGTTTCACGAGGTCGCGCCTGTAATCGGACTTCGCCACAAGTTCGTTGCTTGCTGAAAGGTTGGCAATGACGGTCGCCCCGGATATGGCATGGTAGGAACTTGGCGGAATCACGTTCCAGAGGTCCTCGCAGATTTCGACTGCGAATTTGAAATTGTCGTCACATTCGAAGACAAGATTCCTTCCAAACGGTATCTCAGCCTTTCCAACCCTTACGGACTCGTTCTTAAACTTCTTCCCGGATGTGAACCAGCGTTTCTCGTAGAATTCCCTGTAGTTGGGATTGTATGTCTTCGGGACGATTCCGCGGATTTCACCCTTCTGGATCACGAACGCGCAGTTGTAGAGGCGGCTTTTGTGGAGCAGGGGGGCGCCGACGACTATGGCAATATCCATTTTTTTTGCGAAGTCCGCAAGTTCGGCCACGGCTGACAATGCGCGCCGGATGAGGCGTGTCTGCTGGAAGAGATCGGCACAGGTATAGGAAGTGATGGAAAGTTCGGGGAATACAACGAGTGCTGCAGACGCACGGTCGGCTTCCCTGACAAGCTCCTTTATCCTCGCCAGGTTAAATCCTATGTCGGCGACCCTGGTTTCGGGAACTGCCGCCGCGACTCTGTAGAATCCATGCATTTTAATAATCCTCGGTTTTATCTCTTTCAATAACAGAAATATACATTAAATTCCTGAAGAAGCCAAAGAAATCTTTTTTTCGTGGCAACGAAAAAAAGAGACTCTGATGTCAGATAGGGGGGGAAGCTGATGAAGAACGGGAAGAAAATAATAATTGCAGTACCTCACGGGTTCTGCGCCGGTGTCAGAAGGGCGCTGGAAATTGTCGAGAAGGCGCTTGAGCAATATGGGAAGCCTGTCTATGTGAGACATGAAATTGTCCACAACAGTTTTGTTGTCGACTCGCTGTCTGAGAAAGGTGTCGTCTTTCTCGAATCGATTTCCAGGCTTCCGAAAAAGGCGCATCTGGTCTTCAGCGCTCACGGGGTCTCACCGGAAATTGAAAGCACAGCTGCTGAAAAGGGATATGACATTATCGACGCCACATGCCCGCTGGTGAAGAAAATCCATCTGCAGGCGGTCAGCTACAGTTCAAAAGGATATGCCATCATCATTATCGGCCACAAGCGGCATCCGGAAGTGATGGGCACTGCCGGTCAAGTTGATGAGAGTCTTATTGTAGAATCGCTGAAAGATGTCGGGAAACTTCCTGAAATAAGGCAGAAGCGGATCGCGTGCCTGACCCAGACGACCCTCAGCGCCGACGACACCCGGGAGATAATCTGCGCCATAAGGAAAAAATTCAGGGGGCGCAAGATCGCCGTCCTCAACGACATCTGCTATGCGACGCAGAACCGGCAGAATGCAGTCAAGGCGCTCGCGAAAAAATGTGAAGCTGTCTTCATAATAGGTTCGGAGAACAGTTCGAATGCGAACCGGCTGCGGGAAGTTGCAGAGAATGCCGGAACAAAGGCATATCTCGTCAGCGGTGAGAAAGGGGTGCCTCCTGGAGCTCTTAAAGGGCTAAGCAGGATCGGTATTTCGGCAGGAGCTTCGACTCCGGAAATCCTTATTTCCAAGTTCATCTCATCCCTAAACAGGAAGGGGTGGCATAATATCGAGACGATCGGAACCGAGGAGAAAAAAATAGTCTTCAGGCTTCCAGAACGCTTCGCGTAAGAACAGCCATCCGCCTTCGTAAAGATACTACGGCGCGACAGGCAGACTTGCACAGACTAAAAAGGTAGACTTTTATTCCCCCTCGCAAATTTTCTTTCAAAATACTTTTTCTTTGCGTCTTTGTGCCTCCGTGAGAGAAAAGTTCTATTCTCCCAGTCTGTGCGTTTAATCTGTGAAAGTCTGTGGCCGGGAATCAGTATCTCGCCCACATCTGTGCCGCAGCCATGAGAAGTCGCATTCCTGTCAGTCGCGAACCGTTGTTGATCGAACCTGCGGTTGCGAACATCAGTCCGCGTTTTTCCTTCGCCTGTTCGAAGTCACGGAGCAATTCGCAGACCATCCGGAGTTCTTCATTCCTGCTGAATGTGAAAGGCGCGAGCTGCCCCTGGATAACCGCCTTGGGACAGTGCCTGCGGATTTCGCTGACCGTCAGAGTCGGTCCGAAATTGACGCCTGTCATGTTCAGTTTCTCGAAGAACGGCAGCAGGTGTCCCATTGCCGAATCGGAATGCTGGTAACGGCTGTCCTCTGGATTAGGGCTGAATCGTTCGAAGATTGCCTTGAGTATCGGATATCCGAAGAGTTCATACATATCAGGATTGAAGAGACAGCAGTTGTCATCGGCAAATCCGAAACCGTGTGGAGCGGTCTTCGGTGTGTAACCGGCTTCCTCGTCGAGAACCCTTGCGATCCCGAGCATCGTCCTGAGTATGGCGTCGCGGAAACGGACGGCAAGATCGGGATTGTCCATCGTGAGGAATATCATGTTTTCGGCTCCATAGACACTTGTTGCGAACGTGCATGGGCCGCGTTGTCCACGATAGAGTCCTGGCTTGATTCCGCGTGGCAGAAGTTTCGCCTTTGCCTCGTCCCAGCCATCGGGAAGTATGAACTTGCGGATGTCGCGCGATTCTACACGGTCGAGAAGGGCTTTCAGTTCGTCTTCGGTATTTGCGGACTGCTGGAGCCACCATGAACCCTCATGCCAGATATTCTTTGCTTCGAAAACATCGTGCAGTCCCTTTGTCACGGGATAGCAGTCCTTCTTGGGAGGCGAAGGTTTTTCATTGAGCAGGCGTCTGCCGATTATTTTCTCCGCCTTGTCATTGTAGGCTTTGTTCAGCGACAATCTCCAAGTTTCATCGTTGCCGAGGCGCCACATGTCCTCGGGAATGCCAAGTTCGTCGAAAACAGTTTCATTGCTGTAGAAAATTCCAAGCGGAACCTGTTTTATGGATTTTGAGAAAGGATCTTTTGCCGCCTCATCCTGATCCTTCCAGAATCTTTCGATATCGACTGGCGCCATTCCGCCGTTCTTGTGTGCCTCGTTGACCAGCCATTCGGCTTTGGACAGATGATCCTTTGAAAAAGCTGACATGTCAGACATATGATTAACTCCCTTTATGGCAGTGCGTCAGTCTTTATTTCTAA
>JANYBI010000599.1 GCA_025360875.1 Lentisphaerota bacterium | reverse complement strand
CGTGAAAAAGGCCGTGGGCGCAGCCACAGTTGAAAACAAGATAAGCCTTGAAAATCTGCAGCTTGAGGAGAAGCTGAGAAGGTCCGACAAGATGGACAAGGATTCCAGGGCAGTCTACACGGCTATGATTGAAATTGAAGCGGGAAATTATGACAGTGCCGAGAAAGCCATTGAGCCTGGCGGACTTCTTTCAGAACATCTCCTGTCGTGCATAAGAGAAATCAAAAGTGATGCCGAGAATAAAAAAGACACTGAACCTGCAAAGGTAAATGTAAAGGATGACTCGACGACAAAGGAATTTGTGATAGCCCCCCAGCATATTACAATCAGGGCGGATGGAAACACTAAGAACACGACTAGGGAAACAATGCTCGGAGACATCTACATTCTGCAGGACATAAACTTCAAGACTTCGCTGTCAAACACCGCTCCGGTCGATTTCAACGGCAATAAGATTGAAATCTATGTGATCGGTGAAAACACCGCCGACAAGCACGTCTGCCAGATACTGGCAATTGACAAAAAAGATCTTAATCTCAAGAAAAAGGAATCTGTTGAGCTCGACGTCAAGGCAAATACCGAATTCAACAAGCTGAATGTGAACAAATACGGCGCGGAATATTGCGGCTACTTCATAGTCATCAAGGACAAGGACGACAAGATTTTCACAACAAAGACTAATAAGGCTTCATTCCAGAAATTCGCAGACAAGATCATGAAGATGAAAGAATCATCCGAATTCGATGATCGCACAGGAGACGAAGCAAAGGGAACGCCTCCTCCCAAACGACGCGACAGGTAATTTGGAGCTTATTGCTTGTCTGCTTGCCGTCCGGGACCGGCAAGCTTATTCCTGATCTTGTCAATGCTTGTCCTTATTTTCCTGAAGCGGATCCATCCGAATATCATTACGGCAACTCCGAACGGGATGCAGGCGATCCCCATGATCTTGAACCAGCCATCATTTGAAAAATGTATCATTGTTGCACCCGCCAGCATCAGGGCTACGCCTGATCTGAGATAGGCCATAAGAGTTCTCTCATTTGCAAGAAGCGTCCGATCAACAGCAAGTTCATCCCTGAGTATCAGTTCTTCAGCCTGGAACCGTTCATATGGGTCTGACATTATTAATTCTCCTGTTAACTAACTTGGGAAAATATCTTTCCCCGGGCATAATTTCAATAGCCGGGAACCCTTTAGGGAACCCATATTCATGCAATCAGTGTTTTCGCATATTTTCTAGGGGAATGTCCGGTAATGCTTTTGAACAGGCGGCAGAAATAGCTGCAGTTGCCGATACCGCATGCCGAAGCCACCTCATATACGGATTTGTTGCCTTCCCTCAGAAGCCTGCACGCGTGCGCAATGCGCAGACGGAGGACATACCGCAAAGGAGTAAGACCTGTTGTTCCAAGGAAACGCCTCTGGAACGAACGCTCGGACATGCCGGCCATTTTCTGCAGGTGCCTCATAGGTATCTCCTCGGCAAAATGAATTTCGAGGTAGTCAAGCACCTTTGACAGCCATGGGCTCCTCCTGTCATCCTTGAGCGCCCCAGTTTTCCGGACCGAGCGGAAAAGTCTTGCAAAAAGCTCGAGGAGCAGTCCGGTCATCATCGTCGTATGGGCGCCTTTCATCTCCTTTCTTTCCCTCTCAATCTCATCTGCTATCCTCATGCTTGAACCGAGTTCCTCCTGCGACAGGCATAACCGCACAGCAGAACCGCGTTTTTCATTCGTCTTCCTTCCGACCAGTACCGGGTATGCCGGATCCTCCCTGAGCATCTCTCCGAACTTTTCGACAAAGGAAGATCTTATGAGAATGTTCGCAAGCTTCAATCCGCCGCAGGACCGATAGGAATGATGCATCCCGGGTTCAACAAGAAAGCAGTCTCCCTCCTTGAGCCTGTAGCTTTCATTGCCAAATTCATGGATTCCGCTCCCCTCGAGAACCAGTACCAGCTCGGTGAAATCGTGTATATGCTTTTCAATATCGGTCTGATGCCCTATTCTCATTACGACAACCGGCGCGTCGGTGCCACGGAAACAGATGTCCTCGAGCCATTTCGCGGAATACTTTGGAACTGTTTTTCTTCCTGATTTCATTTTGTCGGTTTTGTTATATAATTTGCCGTTTTTGTGCAAGTAATATAATTTTATTGATGGCAAGTTAGTGCCATTAATAAAATTATCAAGGAGAAATACCATGCGTCTCAATGAAAAGGATTTCCGCGACAAGGTGCTAGGCTGCTGGATAGGGAAGAACATAGGAGGCACGTTTGGCGCGCCGTTCGAATGGAAGCGCCAGGTGAACAATGTCGAGTTCTATGTCCAGGAGCTCAACGGCAATCCCCTGCCCAACGATGATCTCGATATCCAGCTCCTGTGGCTTGCAGCAATGGAACAGCAGGGAATTGGCATTTCAGCAGCGTCTCTTGCCGAATACTGGTGCACCTATGTCACGCCTCACTGGGCGGAATACGGAACAGGGAAGATCAACATGAGATCCGGATTGCAGCCCCCTCTCTGCGGTACTTTCAGAAACGACTACAAGCATAGCTGCGGCGCATACATCCGTTCCGAAATCTGGGCTTGCATTTCACCCGGACTCCCCCATGTCGCAGCAAGACTCGCCTGCAAGGATGCGATCCTCGATCATGGCGATGGCGAAGGTTCCTATGCCGAAATATTCATGGCGGCGCTGGAAAGTGCGGCATTCGTTGAAAAGGATCTCCATAAGCTTATCGAGATCGGGCTATCCTTCATTCCCACGGACTGCGGCGTGACAAAGGCGGTCAGGACGACTCTCGACTGCATCAAATCCGGAAAAACCTGGCTCGAGACGCGCGAGGAGGTCCTCAAGCTCCATCGTGGCGGAATGATAAGCTTCCATGTCTGTGACGAGGACAGGAAGAAGGGTTTCCATGAGGGCTTTGTCGGTTACGATGTCCCTTCGAACATCGCTTTCACCCTGGCAGGACTTCTCTATGGCGGTGACGATTTCGGCAAGGTCCAGTGCGTCGCCGTGAATTGCGGGGAAGACACCGACTGCACAGCGGCGACTGCAGGCTCCATCTGGGGGATCATACACGGCGCAAAGAAAATCCCGCAGAAATGGATTGATCCTATCGGAAGGGGAATACTGACAATAGTCCTGGATCTCGGTGATATTGGCTGGATGATCCCGAAGGATGTCGACAACCTCACTGAAAGAACTGTAAAACTAGCGAAACAGAATCTTCTTATCAACAATTCCGAGGCCATGTGCAGCCCTGAGCCTACAGATATTTCGGATCTCAACACATCCTCATTGAAATGCCATGACAACGGCAAAGAGCTTATTGACAGGATGAGGATGCCGACGTTCGATTTTGATCTATTCACGGTCTTTGTCGATTACGGGGATGCTCCCGTGATCAAACCCGGGATACCGAAGAAGATCATTGTCAGAATGGCGCATACACGGAGTTTCCAGGCAAACCTTTCATTCCACTGGTATATGCCTGATGGATGGGCAGTATCTCCATCGTCCGATGCCTACGCTCTGAGCATACAGAGTGGTCTGGGCGGAAAACAGCTGAATCTTGAATTCGAACTGAGTGCAATGAAACTCGGCAAATCCATGAACAGGGCTGTTCTCGAGATCACGATCGAGGGAAGACCGACAGTCATGCTTGTGCCGATAACGCTTCTCAATGGAAGCGTGATGGGATAAGATTGCGGTTAAAGGATAAGTTCCCAATATCCGACATCGATCCATTTCCCGAGCTTAAAGCCGACCTCGTTGAAATGGGCTGCTTTCTTAAAGCCGAATTTCTCGTGGAGGGCTACGCTTCCCTTGTTTGGCAGGGCGATTCCGCCGACAACCGTGTGGAATCCTTTTTTCCTAATCATTGGCAGAAGGGTCTTGTAGAGCTTTGTACCAACACCTTTGCCGACAGAGCCATGATGCAGGTAGA
Source organism: Lentisphaerota bacterium (assembly GCA_025360875.1). Classification (GTDB taxonomy): domain Bacteria; phylum Verrucomicrobiota; class Lentisphaeria; order Victivallales; family GWF2-50-93; genus GWF2-50-93. The sequence continues at coordinate 4,838 of JANYBI010000599.1, read as the reverse complement.
CAGTGCTCTCCACCGTATTCCTGTATGAGGCCCGGCTTTTCCACCTATTCGCATAGGCATATCCCAGGATCCTATTGCCTTCGACATACACAATCCAGGGAAAACCATTGCCTATTTCCTTTATCCTTTTCACCATTTCCCTGACCGGGAGCGGGACTTCTTCAAAGGTGATTACAGTGTTTTCGATATAGTGGTTGTATATCGAGCATATCTGTCCCGCATCAGAAAGTTTTACTTTTCGAATCATATTGGAAACTATCGCATCCGCGGATAAATTCAAGAAAGCCGTCGATTTTCAGATGTTGGAGTGATATTTTAAAGGATGAATAAACCGACAAAATACCAGATGTTCCACCGGACGGAACTCCAGCTCGGTAAGGATGCCATGAAACGGATAGAGGCGGCGAAAGTCATCCTATTCGGTGTCGGAGGCGTCGGCAGCTGGTGCGCCGAAGGCCTGATCCGCACAGGGATAATGCACCTGACAATCGTCGATTCCGACGTAGTGTGCGCGACAAATGTCAACCGCCAGCTCCAGGCTACTTTCCATAATATCGGCAAACCGAAGGTCGAGGAACTGAAGGAACGACTGCTGTCAATCAATCCCGAAGCCCAGATCACCGCCCACAAGCTGCTTTACGATCAGAGCACATGCGAGCAGTTCGATCTTTCGAAATATGACTATGTGCTGGATGCGATAGACACGCTGAGGAACAAGATACTCCTTCTGAAGCTTGGGATGGAATCCGGAGCGACTGTCTTTGCATCAATGGGTGCCGGAGCCAAGATTGATCCTACGCAGATACGCACGGCGAAAATAAGCAAGACCAGGAACTGTCCGCTTGCACGCGCAGTCCGGAGAGGATTGCGGGAACAACACATCGGGAATGAATTCATCTGCGTCTACAGTGAAGAGCTTCCTTCTGAAAACAAAGGGCGTACGTTTTGCGGAAGCGCCATATGCGCATGCCCCGACAAGGATGAGGAGAACCTCTGCATGTCCAAGGCTAAGATAAACGGCACGCTTGTCCAGATCACCGCCCCTTTCGGATTTGTCCTGGCCGGACTTGTGATCCAGGACCTGGTAAAGAAGGGGGAAGAAGTTCAAAAAGTTCGGGAGTGCTAAAGTTCGGGAGTGCGTGGGTTTTAAAATGCTTCCTGTTGAACTGCTTTATGGCAGCGGCGCCAATCCGAGAGGCTGGGAGAAATCCTTCTTGTCCTGCTCTTCCTGTTTTTCCATACCTTCCTCGAGCTCCTTGTCCTCCTGCTGTTCGATTTTCTTTACAGCGGAGTCCTTGTCGGCGGATTCGGCCTTGTAGATCTTCTCCTTCAACTTCCTTATCGTCTCCGGATCCATTGAATCCACTCCAACCGCATTCATCAGGCGGTAATACGATACATAATAGCTGCTGAGGGACTGTGTCCTCTGGATCAGCGTTTCGACCGTCTCCAGATGGAGGCGGTCAATTTCCAATTGTGAAAGCGCCCCTCCGATATTGAAGTTCTCCTGTGCAATTTCCATATGCTGCTGATAAATCTGGTAAACTTTCTCATCGAGCTCGTAGCGTTCCCTCATTTCAAGGACATCCGAGTAGGCAATCCTGACCTGCGCCATGACGCCGATGGTCTGGGTGAGCGTCTGCATGTCCATCTGGTTGAATTCCTCGTTGAGGGCGCGGTACTTGGCGATCTGCTGCGGAAGCTTGAGCGCGTTGTACGCCGCCCTTACGCCTATCTCCCACCAGGAGGCATGCATGAGGAAGGAATTGGTGGAGTTGTTGAAGTCGCCGACCATCTGCACATTGGGGAACATCATCAGTATGGCCTTTCTGGACTCATTGAGGGTGATGTTCGACTGTATGTCGAGGTTATAGAGCTCCGGACGTTCTGTAAGGGAAATCCTTTCAAGCATATCTATGTCGGGAAGACTTATTTCGGTCGCTTTAGCCAGCGCCGAGGAATCAACCTTGATCTCGCCGAGCGGTGAAAAGCCCATAAGCGTCCTCAGCTCTATGCAGGACGTCTGATAGCTCCGGCGGAAATCCATCATCCTCTGCTGGAGCCGGATGAAACGCTTGTGCTCATCGCACAGCCTGAGGATTGATACGTCCTTGTTCCTGGCGAGCTCGGTGAAGGTGGTATCGATGGTCTTGCATCTCTCGAGGAGCTTCTCAGTAGCTTCAATCGCATCCTGTATTGCTGCGACCCTGAAATAAGTCTTCACGACCTCCAGCCTGAGATTCTGTTCGGCGCGGCGGGTCTGTTCCTTTTCGAGGAGCGCCCGGTCTTGCGCCTGGATAAAATTGAGGTATGCAAGTCCGAAATCGAGAGCGCTGAACAGGAGTTCCACCTTGAAGACGCCTACATCCCGGTCTTCGCTCTGGCTAAAGCCGTAAGTTCCGCTGCTCGTGCCGACAAGGCTTTTGCTGGATGAGCCTGGGACGTTGCTGCGGACTTTGTAGTCCTCATTAATGGTGAGATCCGGCAGCATTCCGAGCATTTCCGCAGTGACGCGTTCGCTGGCGACCTTTTCCCTGATAAGGCTGACCTGGAGATCGAGGTTGTTCTTTATGGCGAGTTCGATGCATTCAGGCAGGGACAAAATCTTCCCTTTTTCAAGCACGCGGCTGGAAATCTTGCCGAAATGAAGTTCGGCCTTTTCCACTCGTTCCCTGCGATAGGCGTCCTCGCTGCTGCATCCGATAAAAAAAAGAAACGTCGCCAGCATGGGCAGAAGAAGATGGTGCAATTTAATTTTCATGATTGCGGTTCACTCATCCCCATACATATCCCTGTGGCAACAGCATATCGGCTTTTGCGGCCAGAAAAAAACTGCCGTCCCCCCCTTGGGGAGGAACGGATGCAGTTTTCCTGGGATATTCTTATTTCTTGTCCTTCTTGTCGGCCTTGGCGTCGATGGTATCGGCGGCGGCTGTGCGTTTGAGTACGCCTGCCTCGAGAAGCTTGTCTATCAGCTGCTGCATGGAATTGAAGGCGCTGAGGAATCCCTGGGGAGGCATGATGATCCTCTCATTGTAGACAGGAGTCGGCTCCCCCTTGCCCTTCGGATCCGGCTGGAGGGTTATGAAGTCAAAACGGACCATTCCTCCGACGAAATGAATCTGCCCGATTCCATCCGCATAGATTTCCTTGTTTTTTGTCTCTTCCATAAGATTCCACCTTCCTTTTAATGTTTTAACTGGACAGTTGTAGATAAATACGCTTTATGTCCCGAAATATTACGGCACAATTTATAAAACAAGCTTAAAACGTATTATCTTTTTCATGAAATTCAACCCTTTGGCATGTTAATTTTCCGATTATTTGCCCCTTGTGTTTTGCCAAATGGTGGAACCGACTGTATATTTCCAGTTCTTAATTTTGGCAGTTTTTAACCTGGAGATTATTGAAATGCGCAGCGCCAGCATGATTAAAACACTGTTCCTTTCATTTCTGATGCCCGTAATTGCCTTACCTGTCACCCTTCTCTCCGTTGACGATGTTGCCGCCGGAGCAAAAACCGGATCCGGCGACGATACGGTGAAAACTGTGCTGTTCCCGTTCAAGGAGGCGACGTTATCCTCGATGGTCGAGACCGATATCCGTTCACACAAGTTCAAGGAGGGCGAGAGCTTCAAAAAAGGCGACGTCCTTGTGGAACTGAATGATGATGCATTCAAACAGAGGCTCATCAAGGCGAAGTCCGCCTGCATCGAAGCCAAGGCCGGGGTATCCTTCGCCGAAAAGAACGCATCCCGTACGAGGGATCTGAACAAACGCGGACTCCAGGGGCTTCAGGACGTCGAGAGAAGCGATCTCGAGTTCGACATAGCCAATTCAAAGCAGATGTTCCAGGACGCAAATCTCCAGCTCGCGCAGCAGGATCTTGACAACTGCCACATTGCCGCGCCATTTTCCGGAAGGGTTGTAAAGAAACTCCTGCAGGAGCATGAATTCGTCAGAGTAGGACAGCAGATGCTGCAGATCATAGATGACAACCAGCTGCTGGCGGTCATGCACATACCTTCCTCCGAACGCAACATTGCCAGGATAGGCGAGACCCGCAGCGTACAGGTGGACGAGACCAGCACCGTGCATCAGGGGAAGATATACGAGATCGCCGGTGAAATCGATGCAGGAAGCCGCACATTCGAAATAAAGGTCCTCATAGACAACAAGGATGGCACCTTGACAGCCGGCATGACCGGCCGCCTTCTCCCGGCCCAGAAGGCAAAGGAGCCGGTTGAAGCTACGGGGAAATGAAATCCAAGAAGAAGTCAGAATTCAGGAGTCAGAATAGATTGAGTTAGAATTTCATTCTGAATTCCTGTAAAACGCGAGTTTTGCAAATGGCTCATAAACAAGGGACAAAATGAACGGATCCGGCGACCAGCAGAAGGAGAACCTGCTCCTCAAGGGCAAGCTCAACGCTCTCTCCGCCATAATAAGGCTCGGTCATGAGGCCTTTGAAAAACAGGATGTCGTCCAGTGGGCCGGCCATGTGGTGAACAACAGCGTACTTGCGCTCCCCTACAGTCGTTCCGCCCTGGTCGACATGCGGGGTATCCAGCCGAAGATCATCTCGGTATCGGGACAGGCGGAAGTCAACCACAATTCCGAATACTGCCTCGAACTTGTGTCCCTTGCCAGACCTTTTTCGAAATTGACCAAGATAACTGCAGTTGATCGGGAGGCGCTGTCTTCGGCCGGAGCCGGTCCGGGCGCCATCGAATCGCTGGAATACATGATGAAGATGCTGGGTGTTCCGCTCAGCTGCAGGCGCTCACCTTCCTTGCGATCGCGAGCCACGGCGTCCGCGACGGCCTCGCTCTCCCAGT
>JANYBI010000577.1 GCA_025360875.1 Lentisphaerota bacterium | reverse complement strand
CAACATCCACTCGCGCATACCGCCCTGGGTATGCTCTCGGGATTTTTCCTTGCCATCTCTCCATAATTACTTTTGCGCGCCATTTGTCAATTTTTAGAGGTACCCTTGAGAAGGTCTTTGACGGTTTCACTATTACTATTTTGGACAATAGGTTCAATTATGGCGAAGAAAGATATGTTTCTTTCGGGCTGTTGAAAGAACATGTGATTGCTATAGTCCATACAGAAAAAGATGAAATGATAAGAATAATATCTGCCAGAAAGGCGACAAAAAATGAGCAAAAAATGTACTATAAGGGAATCGCAGACAGAATATAAAGCTCTGTCCAATCTCAAAGAAGATGAAATTGATCTTTCAGAATGTCCTGAGGTTACACCTGAGATGTTCGCCAGAGCAATTGTAAGAAAAGGACTGAAGCCTATCGCTAGAAAATCCCAAATAACATTGAGGATTGATTCAGAAGTTCTTTCATGGTTCAGGAAGCATGGCAGTGGATACCAGACCCGGATCAACTCGCTGTTGAAGGCCTATATGCATGAAAAGATTAAATCAGACCATTCACCTTCAAACCGTGCTCACGCAGGACGATAATCCTATCAAAATAAATACTGAGGGGAACTTCTAAAAATTAACTTAAGGAATTTTATGATCAAGTGGCATGACATACAGGACTGGGGTGTCGAAGGAAAAGGCTGGAATGACACGGTAAAATATTTCGACAGGCTTCCTGCAAGAGCACAGAAATCCGTTCCCGAACCGGTATGGAACCTGAGCCGAAGCGCCACCGGAATGGCCGCATTGTTTGAAACCGATGCGCCTGCGATACACGCAAGATGGAAGCTGGAGTCTGACCAGATCGGAGAGCCGAATTTCCCGGTAGCAGGATTCAGCGGACTCGATCTCTATGCCTGGACCGGAAAATCCTGGCGCTGGGTCGGAGCCGGACACAATATCAAGGAACGCAACCACGAACAGTGTCTCATCGAAGGGATGAAACCTGTAAAACGCAAATACATCTTATATCTTCCCATGCGGAATCCCGTGCTGCAGGTTGAAATAGGAATACCGGAAGGGTCGAAGTTCAAAGCTGTTCCGCCACGCAGAGAAAAGCCTGTTGTCTTCTACGGGACATCAATTGTCCATGGCGCATATGCCTCACATTCCGGCATAGTCCATACCTCCATACTCGGGAGATGGCTGAACAGGCCAGTCATCAATCTCGGTTTTTCCGGAAACGGAAGAATGGAAAAGGAACTTGCAGAACTTGTCTCTGAACTCGATGCGAAGGCATATGTGCTCGACTGCCTGCCGAACATGGGAATCAACGAGGTGATTGAGCGCGCCGAGAATTTTGTGCGCATCCTCCGCAAGAAACGTCCTAAAACTCCTATCGTCCTAGTTGAGGACCGTCCGCATACGAACAGCTGGATCAAGCCGGCCCTTATGGCTGAACATACCCAGAAATGGAAATCCCACCATAAGATCTTTGAAAAACTCAAAAAAAGCGGCATCAAGGATCTTTATTACATCAAGGGCTCCTCACTGTTCGGAGACGACAGCGAAGGATCCTTGGATTCAAGCCATCCTAGCGATCTCGGATACATGCGCATGGCGGAATCTCTTTATCCCATTCTCCGCAGGCTCTGCGGAAAAATCTGATAATACTGTGAATTACAGAAGAGTGTTCCGGTTTGCTATGCTGCGGAACGGATTTATCTTAAGTGTACCTCTAAAAGCCAATCGCAATTGTGCGTATAAATCAGGAGCAATATTTTGAAATCAAACAATGTCAGGGGAAATTTTCTGGATCAGGCCGAAAAGGCGGCTTCGAAAGTAATAGAACGGAATTTCACTTCGAGGGGTCTCTGCGCTTCCGCGGATGGATATTTGCAGGTCTGGTCCCGGGACACCATGATAACGATGCTCGGTGCTGCGATTAACGGCAACAAGGTGATCTTCGACTGTCTCCGGACATCTCTGGAAACGCTTGGCAATTACCAGGACCGGTTCGGCAATATCCCCTACCTTGTACATTGCAAGGACGGACGGGCGGAATTCGGTTCATCCGATTCCAATGTCTGGTGGGTCATTGGAGCGGCGGTCCTTGCGAAACATTCGGATGATCGCAAATGGATTGACAGGCATGCGGACAAGATTGTCTTGGCGCTGGACTGGTGCGAGTCAATGGACCTGCGCAAGAACGGACTCATGATCTCGCCGGAAATGGCTGACTGGAAAGACCTGATGCCCAACCGTGACAATGTCCTGTTTCCAAACGTGCTATGTGCATATGCTCTCCGTAAAGGCGCGGAAATGCTCGAGTCATGCCGTCCTGAAGATGCCGCACGTTTCCGCAAACGTTCGAAAACAGTTGCTGATGCCATCCGTGATATGTTCTGGGTCAAGGATGCCGGTACTTTTACTGATGACACGCATTTCAAGCTCCGCACCACGATGAGCACAAAGCTCAGAAGACGCCCCTATTTTCTGCCATGGGTCAGCCTGTCTGACTGGGGCGAGCACTTCGACACGGCTGCAAACATGCTGGCGATCCTTACCGGCATTGCCGATGAAAAACAGGAATCAGTTATTCTTGAATATGTCGATCAGGTAGGTGTCAATCGCCCATATCCGGTACAGGTCATGTATCCACCCGTCAGACCGGGGGACAGGGAATGGCGCGAATACATGAGAGTGTTCAATCTCAATCTTCCGCATCAGTACCACAATGGCGGAATCTGGCCATGGGTAGGCGGACTTTACGTAGCAGCCCTTGTAAAGGCCGGCCGTCTCGAAAAGGCGGAAACTGAGCTTGCATTGCTGGCTGAATCTCTTCGCCTCGGCAGCGAGGAGTGGGAGTGCAATGAATGGCTGCATGGTCTGACCGGCGTGCCCATGGGCTGCAAGTACCAGGCCTGGAGCGCAGGCATGTTCCTCTACGCCCGGCATGCCGTAAATACAGGCCGCGTGAGCGACTTGATTTAACAGAACCGCTTAACCTAGCGCCATTCTGGTCAAACCCATTATGTCACTTGAATACAAGCGTACCCCAGTTCCTGGGAACCATCTGCAGTTCAAAGACTACGTCATCGACAAGTCCGGTCTGCTGGTTGCTCCAATATGCGCGGAGACGTGTACGCTGTCCGGCCGGATCTCCGAATGTCGCGCCTAAATCGCCATGGTATCCGGTATCGCGCTGCGGTACGAAACCAAGGGCTGACCACGGAATTGCCGCTTCGACAATATATCCCTTTCCATTTTCAGTCTTCACTTCGATCTTTGCGTCGGGAATGACGTCGACATAATCCATGACATAGTTAGCGACCACACCAGAGGTGAAAGATCTTGTTTTCTTCACGTCCGACTGTTTGCGGTAGAGCACCGCCACCGGCTTAGATTGGAGGTTACCGATGGAAATCCGGAAGTCCCCGGGAACAGCCTCAGCACGCTTGCTGTCCGCCTTCGGATCTGATCCGAACTGGAAGTCCACTGTATCTCCTTCGGAATACATCTGCACGAATTCCTTGGCTCCGTTCATCCACGGAGTCTTGTCGTTTACCTGCCATCCGATATAAAGGCATTTGTCATCATACGACATCAGGGCCCTGACTTCGCTATCGCCCTTCTTCCATTCGATGCGCTGGATATTCGGGAAGTCCTTGTCGAAATTTCCCGAGAACGACGGCACAGTCAACTTCGCAACATTGTACTGGAGTCCGGCAGTGACCGACTGAAGCGCCTTCTCACGGAAGTCATTTGCTTTCGCCAGTTCCGCCTGAGTCAGTTCAACCTGGCCCGAACCGATATCCTTTACTGAATCAATCCCTTTAAGTTCAGTATCCCAGATCGCGTTCTTGCCGGACTGGATATACACCTTGCCATCCTTGCCCTGCGTAAGCGAACCACCAAAATCCTCACCGCCGGAACCGGACGGACATTCCGTCAAATCTGCTCCCGGAACAGCTTTTTCAGGCCAGTGGAATTTTGTGGGATCGCCCTGGAAGAGATGTCCGAGATAGAATCCATCTCCATTCAGAAGATACCATTCCCCGAGATTTCCGTTGATGGCCCATAGCGTTCCTATCGGAGCTGGAAGATTTGCGATCCCGACCGGACCATACGCACCCCTTGTCAGACCCGGAACAGGAGTCGGCGCGCGATGCGAGCCATGCACCTGGAAATACGGATTTGGATAGGTCCACAATATCTTGTTCGTCTGCAGATCGAAGCATTGCCATTCGTTGGTATTCATGTTTATTGTCAGGAGATGTTTCCCCGAGGCGTCAGGAATTGCGCAGCTGTAGTTGGGCTGATATCCTTCTGCATACTGGGGCGGAAGCACTTCTGGTTTGGCCAGATCATACTTCGGCGCGCCGCACGTGGAATATCCCTTCATCGGGAAACGGAGAAGACGCTTGCCGGCGGCATCAAAACCGTAGAGCGTCTGGTCAAGTCCGAGGTTCAGCGACCAGTGGTTTGAACCTACGAACGAGACGACGAAATCCACTTTTACCGCCTTGCCAAGATCCACCTTGCCGCTTCCGTCCTCATCGGTCCAGAGATGCATTCCAATAGGTTTTCCCTGTGCATCATTTATCAGGAGTAACGCGGTGCGCAGGGCGTACTTCCCCTCACCGAGCCGCTCGTAAATCAACTGATCGCAGGGCCCATAGCCATCACCCTTTGCCAAATGAAGATAAAGTTTCCCGTTGGAACCCACGCGGAATGCCGCAAAACCATGAAGGGACTGTTCGACTGTTCCTGTGCATTTGGCAATGCCTGTCGCCGGATCAATGCGCCATTCGCAGCCCTCGCCGAACACGATATCCGGATCAAGCGGGCTGATCGCGGCGCCACCTGCCCCATAATGGGCCATCCCAAAAAATTCCTTTACAAACGATCCATTATCCGCATTCCAGACGCTTACGCGCTTCGGATGGAAATTGGCTTCCATCACCCAGAGCTTGTTCTCGTTGTCAACCGCCACTCCGAACGGCTGGTACATTCCGGCAGGCTCATAAATTCCTACAGGAGGACGGCCGCCCTTCTTGCCAATAGAGGAAATCTGTTTGCCCTCTTTGCTGAAGACCAATACCTGCTGGTCCGGCTCGGAGACGCTCACATACATTTTCCCGTTTTTGTCCAGAGCCAGTGAACGTGCATTCTTCAATCCCTGGATGAACGGACTCACCTTGCCGGTAGCAGGATCAATTGATATGACCGATGTTCCCCCGGCAGTATCCCCCTGCGATGCAATTCCACCTGTGATAACGTAGACAAGATTATCATTTACAGCACGCACGAAGGTACCGCATTCGAGAGGCCAGGTCTTCAGGACTTTCCCGGTGCTTCCGTCAAGTACGGCAAACAGATTTGTGTTCATGTGGCGGATGGATTCGCCCAACGCCGCATCAATAGCCTTGCGTTTCGCCTGGGCTCCGGCCCCTGTGGTTTCTTTCGCGATCAGATCGTTCAGCTTGCCGACTATGGTGCCAAGCGGATCATTGTTGTCCACATATCTTGGTTTAGGT
>JANYBI010000572.1 GCA_025360875.1 Lentisphaerota bacterium | reverse complement strand
GCTCGGATGCTTCCAGTGTCAGCACCTTGCAGTCCTCGGGTATGAGCTTCTGCTGCTCCTTCTTCAGGTCCGCGTACGTGCTCTGGTTGACAGCGTCAGGTATCGCAGGATAGTTGTAGCAGCCCTGCAGGACTGCAAGGATGGCAACTGGCAGACTGTATTTGATCATATTACTCATTGCAGACATATGGGTTATTTCTCCTCATGATGAGTTTTGTTTTTGAAGATCTTCATGACGAGCACGAAGAACAGCGGAATGTAGAAAATAGCCAGGAGCGTGGCGGACAGCATTCCTCCGAGAACTCCTGTTCCTATTGAATTCTGGGCACCTGATCCTGCCCCGGTACTGATCGCCAGCGGCAGCACGCCGAATACGAATGCAAATGAAGTCATGAGGATCGGGCGCAGCCTGATACGGCAGGCTTCAAGCGTGGCATCCATGAGATTTGCGCCCTGGCTCATCTTGTCCCTCGCAAATTCCACGATAAGGATTGCGTTCTTCGCGGAAAGACCGATGGTTGCGAGAAGTCCTACCTGCAGATATACATCGTTTGAAAGTCCTCTTGTCCACGTCGACAGGATCGCGCCGAATACTCCGAGAGGTACGACAAGAAGGATGGCGAACGGGATCGACCAGCTCTCATAAAGTGCGGCCAGACAAAGGAAAACTACCAGCAGTGAAATCGAATATAGAAGAGGAGCCTGCGATCCCGATATCTTTTCCTGGTAGGAAAGTCCTGTCCATTCGAATCCCGTCCCCTGCGGGAGTTTGGAAGCCAGCTCCTCCATGATCTGCATGGATTCACCGGAGCTTTTTCCGGGTGCCGCCTGTCCCATTATCTCGCACGACGGGAATCCGTTGTATCTTTCAAGACGCGGCGAACCGTAACCCCAGCTTGTCTTTGCGAAGGAGTTGAACGGCACCATAGTCCCTGTCTTATTCCGTACAAACCATTTGTCCAGATCTTCAGGCTTCATCCTGAACTGGGCGTCGGCCTGGAGATAGACTTTCTTTACACGGCCCTTGTCGATGAAATCATTGACGTATGCGCTTCCGAGGGCTGAAGAGATGGAATCCTGGATTTCAATTATCGAGACGCCAAGAGCGCCGGCCCTCTCCCAGTCGATATCGACCTTGAACTCCGAAGTGTCGTCAAGTCCGTTCGGCCTTACCATGATGAGATTCGGGTTCTGCGCGGCCATTCCAAGAAGCTGGTTGCGGGCATCCATAAGGGCGGCATGTCCGATTCCGCCGCGGTCCTGGAGCTTGAAATCGAAGCCGTTAGCGGTACCCAGTTCGATTACCGCCGGAGGAGGGAATGCAAATACAAGGGCTTCCCTGTAGGTCGAGAAGGCCCCCATCGCTTTTCCTGCCACGGCTTTGACCCTGAGATCAGGCCTGTCGCGGAGTTTCCAGTCCCTCAGCTTTACGAATGCCAGTCCCGCGTTCTGTCCTCTTCCTGCGAAACTGAAACCGGCGACAGCGAAGCAGGATTCCACGGCTTCCTTCTGGTCCTCGAGGAAATGTTTCTGTATTTTTTCAACAACCTTGAGCGTCTGCTCCTGCGTTGAGCCGGGAGGAAGCATGGCCTGCACGAAAAGAATTCCCTGGTCTTCGTCAGGCAGATATGATTTCGGCAGTTTCATGAAGAGATATCCTATGCCGGCGACAATCAGGAAGTATATGATTATGTAGCGGATGTTCTTTTCCAGGATGCCACCGACAATTGAAATATACTTGTCCCTGCTGCGGTTGAAATTCCTGTTGAACCATGAGAAGAACGGCCTGAAGATGAAGAATCCCTCCTCGGAAACCACATGCCCCTTCTTGACCGGCTTAAGTATTGTCGCGCACAGCGCCGGGGTGAATATCAATGCGACGAGCACTGACAGGACCATGCAGGAAATTATTGTTATCGAGAACTGCCTGTATATGACGCCGGTCGAACCGCCGAAGAAAGACATCGGTATGAACACCGCAGTCAGTACCATCACGATGCTGATGAGGGCTCCCGTGATCTGTTTCATGGATTTCCTGGTCGCCTCGACCGGAGAAAGGCCCTCCTCGCCCATGAGCCGTTCGACATTTTCGATTACGACGATGGCGTCGTCAACCAGGAGCCCGATCGTGAGCACCATAGCGAACATGGTGAGAGTATTGATAGAGTATCCGCATAGCTTGAGGACTGCAAAAGTACCGAGCAGGACGACCGGCACGGCGATGGTAGGGATGATCGTCGCGCGGAAATTCTGGAGGAAGACGAACATTACCAGGAAGACCAGGACTATCGCCTCGACTAAAGTCTTCAATACCTCCTGTATGGAAATTCGCACGAACGGAGTCGTGTCGTAGGGATAGACCATGGCCATACCCTGGGGATAGAATTTTGCAAGCTCGTCGAGCCTTTTGTTCACGCCTTCGACAGTTTTGAGGGCGTTCGCTCCGACAGACATCTTAATGGCAAGTCCGGCCGCCGCCTTTCCATTGAAATTTCCGACCGCGTCGTAGCTCTCGCTCCCAATTTCGACATTTGCCACGTCCTTGAGCCTCACAGTGGACCCGTCGCTGTTTGTTTTCAGGAGGATCTGCCCGAACTGTTCCGGAGTCTGCATGAGGTTCTGGACATTTATGGTGGCGTTCAGGCGCTGGCCTTTCACGGATGGTGTCCCTCCGAGCTGGCCGGCGGAAACCTGGACGTTATATGACCTTATCGACTGCTTGATATCCCCGGGAGTCAGCTTGTAGCTGTTAAGCTTGTCCGGATCAAGCCATATCCTCATCGCATACTGTGCTCCGAAAGTCATTACTTCCCCGACGCCCTGTACCCTGCTGATCTGCTCCTGTATGTTCGCGACGACATAGTCGGTGAGATCGTAACGGTTCATGCTGTTGTCCTCGGAGATGAATCCGATGACCATCAGGAAGTTCCTCGTGGATTTCGTGACCCTTATCCCCTGCTGCTGCACGATCTGCGGAAGCGAAGGCATGGCGAGCTGCACCTTGTTCTGGGTCTGGACCTGCGCGACGTCAGGATCGGTGCCGGCATCGAAGGTCAGCGTTACTGTCGCGTATCCGGCGGAGTCGCTTGTCGCGGAAATGTAGCAGAGATGATCGACCCCGATCATCTTCTGCTCTATGACCTGGGTAACAGTATCCTCGATGGTCTTTGCGGAGGCTCCAGGATAGAACACATCCACTGATATTTCAGGGAGGGCGATCGGCGGATACTGCGAAACTGGCAGCGTGAATATCGAGATGATGCCCGACAGCATCAGCATGATGGCTATCACCCATGCGAATATCGGGCGGCCTATGAAAAACTGTGACAACATCTGTATTTCCCCTTATTTCTTAGGAGGTTGCGTTACCGCCGTCGAGGCCTGGGATTCGAAAGGGACGACCTTTACCTGCATTCCAGGCCTGATCTTCTGGACTCCTTCCATTATCACACGGTCTCCGGCCTTGAGTCCAACCTTGATAAGCCATTTGTCGCCTATTGAGCGATCAACGGAAAGTTTCCTCATTTCGACCTTGTCGGAGGAGTCGGCGATCAGTACGGCAGGCTCCCCCCGCATGTTGCGGGTAACCGCCTGATGTGGCACGAGAGTTGCATCTTCAATGATTCCCTCTTCAACCACCGCCCTCACATACATACCGGGAAGCAGCGCGCTGTCGGGATTGGGAAAGACGATACGGAGGGTGTATGAACCGGTGCTCTGGTCGACTGTCACATCGCTGAACTGCATGACGCCCTCGAGAGGATAGGGGGATCCGTCCTCATAGGAAAGTTTGACTTTCGCGCCCTTCACGTTGTTGCTTTTGACAAGTCCTTCCAGCACGCTCCTCTTCAAACCCAGGAAATTGGCGCTGGATTGCGTGACATCGACAAATATGGGATCTATCTGCTGTATTATCGCCAGAGGCAGAAGATGGTTGGCGATCACCAGTGCTCCGACCGTCACATGCGATTTGCCTATGCGTCCTGAGATAGGCGCCACAACCTTCGTGTACTCGAGATTGATCCGCGCCGTCTCAACGGCAGCCTTGCAAGCCTGGATATCGGCAATCGCGGTGTTGAAATCGGATTCGGTGTTGTCGAACTCCTGCTGGCTTATGGCCTTGGATTCAATAAGGACCTTGTGCCTGTCGTATTTGTTCTTCAAAGGCGTTATCTTCGCTTCGGAGACCGATACGGAAGTCCTTCCGCAACTCATTGCCCGTGAACTTAATGAAGAACTTGTTGTAAAA
>JANYBI010000554.1 GCA_025360875.1 Lentisphaerota bacterium | reverse complement strand
AGACAGGCCTACGGATACAGGGACGATGAGTATTTCCACTTAAAGATATTTGATTTGCCAGAACTAAAAAATGAGGCTAGAATATGAGCTTTACGCTACAAACCGTAGAAGAGGCAGAAGTTCAGCATCCCATTTGCCGGTCTTGATGTTGAGCAGCATTGTCCGGGATGCGTTTGTGATGTCGGTCAGATGTTCGCCGGTCAAATTGAAGATGAGCCAGGAATCAACAGTTCCGAAACAGATGTCGCCTTTCTCCGCCCTTTTACGGAGTCCGGGAACCTTGTCCAGCAGCCATTTTATTTTCGTCGCGGAAAAATATGCATCCAGGAGAAGTCCTGTTTTTTTCCGGACAGTTTCGCCCTTGCCTGATGATTCTATGGATTTGCATATGTCTGATGTCCTTCTGCACTGCCATACGATTGCATTATAGACAGGCCTGCCGCTGTTCCTGTCCCACAGGATCGTAGTTTCACGCTGGTTGGTTATTCCGATTGAAGCAATCTGTGCGGCGCTGACACCTGCGTTTCTCATGGCTTTGAGCGCGACATTTTTCTGGGAAGCCCATATTTCCATGGGATTGTGCTCGACCCAGCCTGGTTTCGGGAAAATCTGGGTGAACTCCTGATGGGCGCGTCCGGCTATTCCACCTTTCCTGTCGAAGATTATCGCCCTCGAACTTGTCGTCCCCTGGTCCAGCGCCATGATGTAGGTTTTCATGATAAAATGCCTTTCGGAGATTTTAAAATATACATCAACGCCCTATTATATGCCATATTTTAAAAAAGTTTATATTGATGCGAAGCATCTTTCGGAGTGCGCGGTGTCAGCAGCGCTTTAGGATTCCAAAGCGGTGCTTACACGCCGCACTCCAAAAAAGCGACAAATAATTTTGTCGCTCCATATAAAAACCAGGAAAAATTATGCGAAAAGAGTTCTATTTAGTCAGACACGCCGAATCCATGGAAAACATCGGTATTGAGAGCTCTGTGTTTGATCCGGGACTTTCCCCGAAAGGTCTATGGCAGAAGAACAAGTGTGCGGAATTCCTGAAGAAATACTGCAATTCCAGGACTATCCTTCTCTCAAGCCCTTTCCTCCGCTGTGTGATCACGTCTGAGGCGATTGCCCACACGCTAGGGGTGAAAATAAGGCTCGAGCCCGCTTTGCATGAGTATTTTTCAGCAGCCCTGTTCAATATCAAAAAAGTAAAGCTGCCGACACTTAAGAAAATTTCCGCCGGACATCCGGCGGTCACAGGCGCGTATTCCGACGATAAATGGTGGCCTGATTCCAACGAGGATCGGTCAGCCCTCGAAATGAGGCTTGCCATGTTCAGGAACAGGCTCCTGGGCAGCGAGTTCACTTCGGACAGGATCATCTGTGTCGGCCACTGGGCTTCAGTCGAGGCACTGGCAAAGTCACTCGTTCCTTCCATGGATGTATTCACCGTTGACAATGTAAGCGTCACCAGGATTGATTTCGACGGCAGGAAATGCCACTTGGTCTTCAATAACGAGGTTTCATTCCTGAATGATAGGCAAGTCTGATTGGTGTTTCCGCTTTTGATGAGCAACGCGAATCCTTGGAGTGCGGCAATTTATTGCCGCCTTTAACGACGGAATTTATTCCGTCCAAATAACTTTCGCGAAATGAATTTCGCGAAACAAAGCGGCGATAAATCGCCGCACTCCAAGGTCAGGCTAAGCGCCTGACGTAAAGGAACCAATTAAAGAGAAGAATCCTAACATATGAATGTTGCTGTAAAAAACTTCAAGATTGCTGATGCCAGCGTGACCGTAGCGCTGTTCTGGCGCAGGGAGCCGGATTTTAAAATCCATTCGATCGATATTTCAAAAGGTAAGGCGATTTTTCCTTGTCCTGAGCTTGTCGAAGGGAAACCGCCAATTAATCGTCGGGCTAAAACCCGGCATACCTGTGACGAAGTCGATAAGTACTTTTCAGAAATTGATTCCTGGTTCAAGGGGAGGATCAGGAATCTTCCATTGGAATATCTTTTTCTGGAAAGGCTCTCTCTGTTCCAGAAAAAGATCCTTTGCGAACTTCGCAGCAGGGTTCCGGCAGGGAAGAAAATATCCTATGCGGGACTTGCGAAACTCGCAGGTTGTCCGGGGGCGGCAAGGGCGGTCGGAACTGTAATGAGTTCAAACCCTTTTCTTCTGGTTTTTCCATGCCATCGCGTGGTCAGAAGCGACGGTTCGGTCGGCTGTTTCCAGGGGGGAGAACATGGTATGCGACTGAAAATGGCATTGCTTGAGAATGAGAAGCGGTAAATATTCACTGAAGTACGTCCTTGAGAGTCCCGTATTCTGAGTTACTTGTCAGTCCGTGAATATACACTGCGGACGAAGATCCGCCATGCTTTTTATTTCGAATACATCCATTAGCCGCTGTAAGAGCGCGGCAAATCTTTCATGCAGCCATTTTTGAGAT
>JANYBI010000517.1 GCA_025360875.1 Lentisphaerota bacterium | reverse complement strand
CCGTGATCGAAAAGGCGCTCAAGGACCGGTGGATCGACGTCCTGGAGAACAAGGGGAAGAGATGTGGCGCATATTCGAGCGGCTGCTATGATTCCGTGCCTTACATCCTCCTGAACTACAGCGGGACGATGAACGACGTGTTCACACTCGCCCATGAGCTCGGTCATTCCATGCATTCATATTTTTCCAAGAAGAAACAGGATTTCCATTATGCCAGCTACAGCATCTTCGCGGCGGAGGCGGCCTCGACAACAAACGAACTGCTGCTGCATGCTCATCTCATGAAAAAGTTCACTGACGGGAAACTGCGCCTATATCTGGTGAACCGCCTTGCCGAGGAGATAAGATGCACCGTGTTCCGCCAGACCATGTTCGCAGAATTCGAAAAGATGATACACGAAAAAAGGGAGAATGGAACACCTCTTTCTGCAGATGAGCTCTGCGCCTCATATTTCAAGATCAATTCGGAATATCATGGGGCGTCAATAGTTCCAGACGGGAGGATACGGATGGAATGGGCGCGGATCCCGCATTTCTACTACAACTATTATGTCTACAAATATGCTACGGGATTTTCAGCGGCGATAAAGTTCTCTGAAAATATTTTGAGCGGAGACAAGGCAAAGCTTGACGCCTACATGGGCTTCCTATGCGCAGGAGATTCAAAGGATGTGCTGGACATCCTCAGGGATGCCGGTGTGGACCTGGGCAGACCGGAACCTGTAGAGTCCTGCATGAAGCACTTTGCAAAGACGGTCAAAGAGCTTGAAAAGGGACTGTCAAACACCAAGGCGAAGAAGAGTTGATACCGGATTGTATTCAATGGGTTTTATCAGACAGCAGTATTTCCCGGGCATAATCATCGGCCCCATACGCGGAAAACCTGTTGAGCCAGACAATTCCTCCTGCAAGCCAAAGGACAATGACAAGCTGGGTCACGTAAGAAAGATACTGCGCATCTCCCTGGGGGGAGATGAAGAGCATTACTCCGCAGCAGGCCGGTATCAGATACCAGAACGGGAGGAACCTGAGCAGTCTTGCGTGCAAGATGAAGGCCTCGCGCCAGAAAGACGGTCCTGACGTCACATGGGAACGGAAAAAACGGTAGCATAGTATGAACGACCATAATACTCCCAGGATGAAACCCACGGTAGCCAGGCTCAGAATGCATCCATAATATTGAATGGTACCGGTGGAAATGTGCGAGAGGATGCAGCTGAAGGTCAAAAGGACCAATGAAGCCGCAATGCTCTCAAGGATAGCGCGATAAACGGCGCCTGCTACTATTTTTTCCACCTGCTGCCTATCGTTCATGGGAAACCTTCATGTTATCACGTAAAAAACTTCATTGAAATGGACGAAGTCATCGAAAACGGCAATATTGGAGTTACAAAAGCGAAACCAGCCAACCGCCCCAGCCAATAGTTCCTGCAAGCCCCAGGATTATCCCGGTAACGGCCATCCAGTTACCCTTGTAGTTATGGAAAGGATCTGCAATCAGGATTGCAGCTGCAAAACCAAGAATCAGCGCCGGAATGCTAAGAACTCCAAAGAAAATCAACCCGGTAATTCCGCACACAAGAGAAGCCCTGGCAAGCGGACAGTCCTCGCCTGTTCCTGCCCTGGATGAGCTTTTCCTTCCTACATTCATGTTCGTCGACTTCTTTACACTTTTACTCGTCGAATCTATGTAAACCGGCGCTGTACACGTATACTTTGATGATTTTGACGACTGCATCGGGGGGTAGAAGAAGTGTCTTCCGCAGTCGCACATATAATCACCTTCCCGTTCAACCGAGTAGGATCTCAAGCAGTACGGGCATGTGTATATACCTTTCATCTACGTCACCTCTCAAGTTAAGATACTTTTATTGGCCTGTGAGTGATGTAGCATATACCATGCCAAGGTGGGATCATCTTCTGGGCAATGAATGGAATACCGAATGTGACTGAGTATCGATTTTATGCACTCTTCAGCTGATAAGCTTTATGAGCGGCGGGTTTGCCTCGCTGGAATAACTCCCGTGGAAACTTTCGCATATCTTTTCGGAACTTTTCCAGTAGCGGCTGCCCGGCTTGAAGAAAAGATCCTGGTTGACCGAGCCTGTTATCGCGTCAAGAATGTCCCTCACATGCACTTTCTCCGGCGGAAGGGCCGGCAGATAGGTCGATGTCCGCTCATGGTTTTCCCGGATGAGTTTCGCCTGTATGAGCATCGGGATGACATCCTCGAGGAATGTCTCCGGAATTCCTATAAGGACTGACAAGTCTTCCCTGTCA
>JANYBI010000477.1 GCA_025360875.1 Lentisphaerota bacterium | reverse complement strand
CATAACGCTTGCGCTGACCATGCTGGGCTGGATTCCGGGGATAGTCGGGGCGGTGATTTTCGTGATGATGAAGCTGGCCTCTGAAAAGACAGAATGTCGATGAAATATAAAACATAGAAAGAAGAAAGGGTGGTAATTATGGAGCCAGTTTCAACCGCTATTATTTGTGGAACAATCGCAGTATGTGCTAGGCTTGCTTATAACGCGTGGAAAAATTTCAAACCAGTTGAAAACACACTAAAAGGGGTCGAAAGGATTGTCGACAAGTTTGATGAATTCGCCAAGGATATGGCGATGGAGGTGAAACAGATTCTTGGAATTGCTCCGGTCATCAGCATAGCCAGCAATATCATCATCAATGAGAGTAAAAAAGTCTTTCAGATTGTAACGGCTGTTTCTGATGGAACCGAAGAGTATAACTGGAATGATGGACGCTGGTATGGTTCCAAGAGCCTAATGTTGAAGGCAAAGTACACAATAGCTGCTGGATTTGATCTGACCAATTCCGAATTTAACATGGATATAAGGAAGGAAGAAAGAAAAGTCATAGTCAATATTCCGAAGGCCACCATCCTCTACGTGCAGGTAGACGAGGTTGAGATCAAGCCTCAGAACGGATTTTTCAGAAAGGTAAGCATCAAGGAGATTCAGGATGAGCAGAACAAGATGTTTGCCGCTTTGAAGGGCAAGGCATCAATTACTGGGCTTGTTGAAAAGGCCACCGACAACTTCGAGGACAATATAAAGAGGATTGTCGATCCTCTTGCTAAAAAGCATATCGAGAGAACCTTCAACAGCGACTTCAGGTACTCGGTGGCACATCCTTCGGAAGTAATTTTGCGTGACGGGAAAACAGGTGATAAGATCCAGTAGGAACCGGGCACGAGGGTTTTACAATTGGCAGCACATCAGATCAACATAGGGAGGTATACATGATTTCAATCATCACAGCGATATGCCTGGGAATATGCCTGTCGGCGGCCTGCGGGCTACGCGTGTTCCTGCCGTTCCTTGTGGTCAGCGTCGCCGCGAAGTGCGGTATACTGGAACTCAGGGACAGTTGGCATTGGATAGGTTCATGGCTGTCCATCACGGCGTTCTCCACTGCGACCATTCTGGAGATTGCCGCCTACTATGTTCCGTGGCTCGATAACGGCCTGGATTCGATTGCGACTCCGGCAGCGGGGATCGCGGGGACGCTGATGACGGTTGCGGTCATGCCTGCCGACGTGTCGCAATTGTACTCGTGGTGCGTGGGAATAATCGCTGGCGGTGGAGTTGCGACCGGTGTCCAGCTCGTTACCGTTGGTGCCCGTGCGTTGTCAACGGCATCCACGGGAGGCGCGGCCAACCATGTTGTGTCGACATCAGAGGCCGCAGGCTCCCTGGGGATTTCGGCTGCCGCTGTTTTCGTTCCAGTCGCGGTTGCCATACTGGTGGCGCTGTGCATGAGCCTTTCGGCATGGTTTGCCGTTAAAAAGGGCGCAGGCGTCCTGAGTATGAGGAAGTCCGCGTGACCGCCAGGTGGATGCGATACATAAAAGTTACTTTAACTGAAATTAATATCAGGGGGATATATCGGTGGCAATAAATTTCCAATGCGACAAGTGCAGCAAGCAAATCGTGACAGCCGGGAAGAACGTAGGCTCTACCATCAAGTGTCCCGGCTGCCAGGGTGATGTGCTTGTCCCGAATCCCAACAAGTTACCTTCACAGATAATCCAGGTTCAGGCTTCCAAGCCTATGCCGTCAGCACAGGTTGAGAGCAAGGGGCAACCCAAAAGAAATGCTGTTGATTTTACTAGCTCTCCACCTCCACTAAATGAAACACCTGAAATCCAGATAAGGGAACCAGACCCGCTTCCTGTGGGATTCTCTGAAGGGGGAAAGGGAAGGACTCTTAGCAATTCAGTTGATGTTTCGGTAAAGAAAGAGATCCTTATCCCTCAAAAAAGTAGAAAAAACAAAAACCTGATCCTGTTTGCAATAGTATTAGTTTTGGGAATAGGCGGAATAGTTACATGCGTAGGCGGTGTGTTCGGCGTGTTTGTCATTAAAAATCTGGTTTTTACAAATAATAAATCTGAAATAGGCTTTGTGAAGAACGGGACTCTGCCAGGCTATAGGTCAGTTACGCTAGATAACGGTTTCAAGTATGCATTAGAGTCACCTGCGTGGAGTAGCTTCCAAACTGAAAAGGGAGTTGTTGTAGTTGAATGCCGCGGGTTTATTAAGAAACAAATGGTAATAGACTTGTGGGAAGAAGGTGTCCTTCTCACAAGGGTCAAGGCTCCAGATCCAGCACCACCCATAGTGATTGACGCACAGTTCTTCATGCATGCCAACGGCAATGGATTCGATGTGGGGCCAGTCAGGTTTAAGTTCGAAAGTGAAAGCGATAATATGTTACTGGCTTATGGCTTAACCATAAATGGTACCGGAATCAAAATTACAAATATATTCTATGCAATAATACTGAAGTAGTTTGAATATAAAATTAGTCAGATTAGCTCAATCTCATTGTGGGCATGGCAACGAAAATCATCTTAAAATTCAATATATATTAAGTCAAAGATGGGTTAATATGAAAAACATAAGATCCATACCGCTGGCAATGCTCTTTGCATTCTGCATTATCATGTTCTCGCTTACAAGCTATTCCCAGGATTTAAAGGCTCTTTTGGATGATCAGATGAAGAGTGCTCCTAAGTTTGACAG
>JANYBI010000416.1 GCA_025360875.1 Lentisphaerota bacterium | reverse complement strand
TCGGCAAACTTGTAACGCCTCGACATTTCTCCGACAAGACGGCAACCTTCCTCCATGCTGTCGAGATATGATGATTTTCCCTGGCTGGCGTCAAGCCAGTCCTTCTGGCTCCTGTGGCAGGAGAGCAGATTTCTCTTCATGGGAACTGTCTCAGTCACGTCCACGAATATTCCGGGAATGACCGGTCTGCGTAACTGGTCAGTGCAGGAGTGAGGAAGGCAATGGTACACTGTCACAGGCTTTTCAATCGCAGTCCGCACAGGGTTGCACTTGAAGTTGACCATACCCCTGCAGAAGGCAGCAGATACTGCCAGCCGTCCGGTATTCACATGGTCCTCCATGTACTCATACGGACCATGTGTCAAAATCAGATCCGGCGCCACTTCACGGACAATGGGCACAAGTTTGGACAGAAGTTCCTGCGAATAGAAAACCTCGAGATCATCGCAGAGGCTCTCGTGGAAATGCGCACCCATCATCTTTGCCGATTCCATCGCCTCCTGCCGGCGCATCGGGACGATGGTCTTATAATCATGGCAGTTCGTCCCCAGACTTCCGTTCGCGACGTTCATATAATGTATTTCGTATCCGGAGGATTTCAGCTTCAGCAGCGTACCGGACATGACGAACTCGATGTCGTCAGGATGGCAGGCCATGGCGAATGCTATCTTATTCATTTTATTTTATCCCCATTTATAATAATTTCCGTTCGGAAATTATTATCAGTGCATCTCAACTTCGCAGACCCCGAAACCTCCGCGCAGGAAGTTGAACACCACCTGCGGATGATCCGCCAGCAGCGACATCGGGACCGCGCTGTCAGGAATCTTCTGCGAGATCATGAACGTGCTCAGGCGCATGCCGAACGGGTTGTCATGATGTCCCGGATGCCATATGGATATTTTCTCGGCCTTCCACGTCTGGAGCGGACCTACCGTCACTGCGGAAGATGGTACGTTCTGCACGGTGCCTCCGCCGGACGTGCGTGCGTTCTGGATCAGGGTTATGGGATGCAGATCGACCACGCGCGTCGAAAGCCTGCGATACTCTTCCGGACTTGGTGGATTGTCCTTGTATTTTCCAGAACGTTTTACCGGATCGTTGAAAGCCCAGTGCTTTGTTTCGCCCTGCCCTCCCTGCATTACGACGCAGCGGGCCTCGTCCCATGACTTGACATACCCATCTGGTTTTTCACTCGGAAAATGCAGGTTCTTCTTCGGCATGCGCAGTTCGGGACGGATCCGGCTGAAGCACAGGTCCATATCCGCTTTCGCGAATCCCAGCGGGAAATCAATCCCGGCGGCCTTGCCGTCTACAAACCACTCGTCCATGCCCCAGAAATGGCAATGACGGAGGTTCAGGTTCATGGCATTCACCATCTGCGCCACAAGCGGAAGCTGTTCTGTCGGGCCGATCGGACCGCAGAGCCCGGCCGGGGAATCCTCAGTCGCCTGCCGCCATGCGTCGATGTACTCAAGCGCTTCTGCGCAATAGAATTCCTGCGGCGTGTCGTAAATCCTGATGCTGAAACCTTTCCTTTCAAACTTTTTCAGGCTGCCAATGGTAATTTTGGCGGCGTCATCCAGGATCTTCCTGTCAAGTGTAGTGTAGTCCCACCAGTCCGGCGCGATCTTGCTCAATGCTCTCATCTGATGCCTCCATTATTTTTTATGTATATCAGACATAAGCATTATGTCAAACAATTAGCCATAATGCATATCATTATATCAAATCTATTTATTTATTTTTCCGTGAGGTTTTGCCGTCCAGGAAGCGTTCAAGGCCGAACAGCCGCTTTGGATTATCAACAAATATCCAAGTTGCCAATTCCTTCGCGCGGGAGATGCTTATGGAGCCGTCTGCAACCTTTTGTGCAAGAGCCATGGTTACATTCTGTCGGGCCAGAAACTGATGTCCATAGACGCCATCGACAAAGCAGTAATCTCCTCCGAATGCGCTGATCTTGTTGGCCGGTACGGCGTCCAGCCATTCGACAAGCGCGCGCCTGGCGGCTTCAGGACTGATAATATGGCCCCAGCACATGTCGATGAAGACATTCCGGAAATTTTTCGCCAATGTGCCCAGTTCCATGACATATGGATAGCCCATGTGGAAAATATCAAAGCGGACATTCCGGTATTCCAGAAAGAGATTGCTCAAAAGTGTTGGATTGGAGTCATATATGATATTGCCGTTTCCTTCCTGGATTCCGGCATGTATCTGGAAGACAAGCTTTTTTTCATCGGCAACACTGCAGACAAAATGCATCATAAAGTCTGAAAGGGTTTTTGAAGCTTTGATCGGTGGCCGCCACTCCGGCAGATTTACATCGGCGAAAAATTCATTGAAGCTACGTTCGGCCTCTGCCTGTGCTGTCTTGTCGAAGCGGAGGCTCCTGTGATAAGCCAGGCCGCATTTAAGACAGACAACCCTTGTCCTGCCGTTCAGATATTTTTCAATATGCTTGCGTGTGACCTCCATCCAGTCGGCGAGAGAATGAACCTCCATGCCAACCTTGGCTGCAGTTGCGCGAATCTTTCCGTAGTGGGCTGGCGAGATGAATTCATCCATATACATGGCGAATACAAAAGGATCTTTCGTTTCCTGATATGGCTCATACATTCCACAGCAGATCGAAAGGGCTATGCCGGATTTATCTTGTAGCACAAACCTGTAATGACCACCTTTGGCGCGGGCTTTTTTGAAAGAATCATCAAGCTGTCCGATTGTCCGGGAATTGATCTCATCTATGCCGTAGATATCCTTTGCGGTAAGGGCCAGGACTCGTCCATATCCGGTGGATTCGGCGGCATGCCAGCAAGGTTCAACGATTTTCCAACGCTTCTTGAGGTCTATGCTGCTGTCACGGACGGTTGACAGATCGCCATCGCTCAAACCGGCTGATACGAGATCACATGAAAAATAATGTGTCAGCCATTCAGCTAATACATCCGTTTCTTTCGAACGTTCCGATTCAAACGGCAGATGCTCGTGAGTGTCGATGATCTTCAGGGATTGGATGTGATCCGACAAATTGCTGTACGTGTCCATTTTCCAGTTCCTTCCATTATGGATTATCGGGCCTTTCGGGTGATCTTTCCTATTTAGCATTTCATACATGGTGCGTCGTGAAAATATGGGGTCGGCCCATAAGACGGGAATTTTTATCTGGAAATTTCACGCGCCATGGCGAGAAACCTTGACAGACGGGAGAAAACCTCTTCGTATGTCGGATACAACTTCACGATGGCCTGCGCGCAAATCGATACGGCGCGATGCTTGTGCACTTCCGCAATGTCGACCAGCTTGGCGCGCTGTTCGTCAACTGCATCACTCAGCGACACAGTGTTGATTATGCTTGCGCCAAAATTGACGGAGGTATCCACCAGACCGTCTAGCTTCCGGATATCGTTCCAGCCGCTCACATCGAGCCAGGATATGCCTGGAAAGACTTTCAGAAGATCTACTATGACCTCGTCCATCCTGCCGCAGGTATGAAATCCGGTGACCTCTCCTTCATGTGCACGGATACGGTCATAAACAGGGACAACGAATTCCCTGAAGAAGGTCGGCGTGATAAAGGGTATGTTCACCCAGTCGTCTGCGACAAAAGTTGTCTTCGGCAGGGAATCCTCTCCAAGGAAATGCTGTCTCTCATGGGCGAAACGCAGGCGTTCGTCGACGAGGAAATTCAGCGCCTTCGTCAATTCCTCGGGACGGTCCATGGTATCCTCGAGAAACTGCTCGTATCCGCGCATCTGCACATAGATGTCCAGCGGTCCGCGGTGGAAGTTCGGAAAGTTTATTGTGATTTTTCCACCATACTCCTGCCGGGCAATCTCTTTCATCCGCCGATATTTGGCCAGAAGACTCGGCATGTCACCGGTCGTATTGAAGTCGAAATGGCCCAGCGCTTCAGGATCGAACCGTTCCTGGAACTTATGAGGCAGGAATTCCGGCACGCCGATATCCGTGTGCTCTATTTTCTGTCCGAAAAGAGTTGCATCCCAGTACATGCCTACGTCAGCCTGCAATGACAGGCTCGGAACCGTGTCGTCCTGGACATTGTCCGCCCAGAATATCTGCTGCCGCAGATGCTGCTCTATGGCGAAGTCCGGATCATCAAAGAACCGCTGCATCCTGTATCCGAACAGCTCCGGCCATCCGATGTTCTCCATATAGCTGGTTATGCGGATGCGGTTGCCGCCGTATCGGGAATCGCGTTCCTTCTGTTCGGCCTGACGAGTCTCAATGCGGCGTTCCAGTTCGGGGAGCAACCGATCTTTGGAAATATGCATGGCTGATGAGTTCATTGTCAATCCTCTTTAAAAGCAATTGCGATCTACAATTTTGAATTTCATATTGTAAAAGATATGGACTTTTCCGCAATTTGCAATGGTGAGATTCGAACTCGCGACCTACAGACCCCAGTCTGAAAATACCTCCTCTTTTTCTTTCCAAAACACTTCATACATTGACTTCATTCAATTGCCGTGACAGAAATAAGTTTATATTTCCTCGACATATGAGATAACTAGTAACTCCTTTGTACAATATAATACACGCTGATATTTTTCAATGCTTTGACAATTTGACAAACTAGGGTTAAATTATTGTAAATCGGTCGTGGATACGGTCCTATAATACCAGATATTTTCATGAAAGGTCTAAAAATGAACACGATGGGGGCCAGGAGTTTGTTTTGCGTTGCAGTCGGGATTTCAGCGGTCGCCTTGAGCCTTCTGCTTTCAGGATGTATCAAGAGCAAGGTGGTCATGAAAGTCAAGAAGGACGGTTCGGGGGATATTGTAGTGACAAATATCTTCTCCAAGGAAAGCGTTGCGATGTACGACATTCAGATGAAGCAGATAAGGGAGTCCGGTGGCGGAGCAGAAGAAAAGATAACCATGAAGGATCCTTTTTACGACGAGGAGAGGATAAGGAAGGATGCAAAAAAATTCGGCCCGGATGTCCAGTTTGTCAAGGCAATAGAATATGACAAGGACGGCTGCCGCGGTTATATCGCACAGTATTCGTTTCCTGACGTGAACAAGGTCAATCTAGGTTTGAAGAACAAGGCTTTCGAGCCTGAAATGCCGATTGCCCCGGAACCTGAGGGCGCCGAACTGGATCAGGCCGACAAGGCCAAGGACTCATTCATATTCAAATTTGAAAAGGGTGATACGTCCAAGCTGAAGATCATTGCCCCGCCAATTCCCGAGAAGAAAGCCGAAGCGACAGCTCCTGCGGAAAAGGCTGAGGCCAAGGCCGACGTTCCGGAGGTGCAGACTCCAGAGGACAAGGCTCAGGCCCAGCAGCTCATGGCAAACGGAAATCCTCTCGGACTTACTGGCAATGAGACGCAGGAGCAGTTTGCCAGGAAGATGTTTTCAGGAATGCGCATCACCGTATCCGTTGAAGTCGAAGGGACGGATGTCAAGTCCAATGCGACCTACAAAACCGGTGACAAGAGTTCCCGATGCACTCTTTTCGACATGGACATGGACCGCCTCATGGAAATCCCCTCGTTCATGAAAAAGATGATGGGGGGAGCAGGTCCTGGCGAAGAACTTCTGCAGATTTATTCTTCAGTACCCGAAAATCCGGGTTTCATAATCGAGAAAAACAAGGAAACGGTCGTTGAATTCAAATAAGAAAGGATTTTCCCATGGAAAATGTAAGGGGGGTGCTCGTTTCTTTCTCCAATCGGATTCTTGGTGTTTCAATTGGTCTCGCCTTCATGTCCGCAGGAATACTTCAGGCCCAGGAGTCGCCGACGGTGCCAGCTCCTGTACCACCTCCAGCACCGATAGTCAAAAAGGAAGATGAGCAGAAAACCGGAGCAGATGATCAGCAGGGCCAGAAGCCCGTCGCTCCGAAGGCCAAGGACTACGGCGCAGGCTTTGAAAAATTCTACAAGCTCGGTCTTCCAGATGCTTCAGGCGCAAAGTATGTCAAGCTCGATCTCTACGATTTCGGAGGAGGCTCAGGCATGTCCGGATACATGATGCGTTCCATGGGGGTGACCGGGAACGCATGGATGCTCAAGGAGGACAAGGCAGGCAAAAGCCTCTTCATAGTGGACAATTGCCGTCTGGTCGAGCTTTACGATCACGAGACGCTTTCCAAGCTCAGGGCCAAGGAAATGGAGGAAAAGACAAAGCAGGGCAAGGACCAGAAGCAGAAGATAATCCGCTTTTCATACATGGATGACGGGAGAACCTCCGGAAAATGGGAGGCGGCCGACCTGAAAAAGGATCTTGACAGGATACTGGAACTCTTCAACAAGAAAAAAGGCGATGATGCTGCAACGACAAACGTAAATCGCAACTTCGAATTTGATCAGATGTCCAGGGATGGCGGATACGGAACCCTCCTCCTTACTGCAATCCATGCCTACAAGATGGGATACAAGGACGAAGCCAACCAGATCGCAGGAAAGCTTTTTGAGAATGCCAAGGAGCCGCAAAAGGTGATAACCCAGGGAATGACTGTCCTGGCGGACGGAAGATACAACGAAATCATGGACAGGTTTTTTGCAGGTGGAGACTGGAACGTCCTCGGGCAGGAACTCGACGGACTGCTTTCCACCTTTCCATCCGGCTGGCGCAATGCCGGAGCCGTCAAGAAGCTTTCTGACAATGTGAAGAAGCGGGCGGCGTCATCGGCTCCGCCGGAGCTCACGGATCCGCGCCTTAAGGATGAGGACAAAAAGCTGGCCGTAGAGATTTCCAAGGCTGACAGCTCGAAGATTGAACGTTTCGGATACCGCGGGGAACTGTGGATCATGAAGGCGGAAAAAACAGCGGGAAGGAAAGCTGGAACTGAAAACCTGACTGAGAAGATCACAAGCCGTGGAATGAAATCCGTCCCTCTCCTCCTCGACCTGCTGAAAGATGATTATCTAACAAGGATAGATCTGGCGAAGACAAGGAATTACTACTCATACAGCAGCAGCAGCTCAGACGCTTCGGCCGAGGACAGGAACAATGAGATCTACCAGCAGATGCGACGTCCCGCTTCACGTGCGGATTATGCGGCCCTGCTCCTGAGGCCTATCCTTTCCAACCATGACGACTACGAGTCCAGGAAGGAAGGCCCGGCGGGCATGTTCGACTCATGTTCGGAATGGTACGAGGCGAACAAGGACAAGACTCCGGTCGAGCTTGCCAAGGCATATATGGCCGACGAGGATTCATCCCGGAAGAACGAGGCGATCCCCTTCCTGATTAAGAACGGAAGCGAAAACGACATCAATGATATTGAGAAATACTTCCTTGAAGCCGACGCTTCGGACTATTCGGTGATACAGCTTGCCCAGGAATTCGCCCTGGAACGCGGCGAAAAGGCCAAGGATTTCGCAGAGAAATTCATCAATAAGCTTGAAAAGGTGAAACCCGAGGAAGCAAACGAGGAGCCGGGGAACGACAGCATGAAGAAATTTAACGCGGAGGCTATAAAGAACTTCAAGGAGGCGATCTCGTCGGCCACAGTCCAGGACATCATCAAAGAGATCATTTCAGGGAAGAGATCCTTCGGGGAAAGCATGCTGCCGCTGTCCAGGAAGCTTCAGCGGGAGAGCAGGGAGAATTCTGAAAAGATCCTCCTTTCCGCGGCACTTGATGCGAAGGATCCGGAAACAAGCCTGGGATTCCTTCAGATGATCAGCAGGGGCGGCCCGGGGGGTTTCGCCTTTGCGATTGACGGTGAGTCCGATGAGGGGGATGAAATTGACTACAGCACGCCGACGAACATGGACTTGTGGAAGAAACTCCTTGCGGATGAGAGGAAGCTCCGCGCGGCGGGAGATGTCAATTCAAATTTTGGAGATGCTGTTGCGTCCATAATTGACTCAAGATACGGCGGCATGTCGGCGCCTCTCAAAGCAAAGGCGATGACAGTTCTCAGCCAGGACCGCGTATTTCCGATAACAAAATCCCGCGCCGCTAAAATACTCGAAGGCAAAAATGAAACAGAGCTCCCGAAATATCCTGATCCCAAGGACATACTGGCCGACAAAAGACAGAAGATGCTCGATGAAATCAAGGCATCATCCGAGCCTTGGAAACTTTTGGCAGGACTGTCAAATGATGAATTGATGGCGGTTGTCGAGGAGGCGGACAAGAAACCCGAAGAGCTTGCCAAGTTTTATGCCAGCGCAAACAAGGTAAAAACAGTCGAGTCTGAAATTCCCGGCCTGGTGAAGTTTGACGAAGTCAAGGCCATAGAAGGCAAGCCCCTCGACAAGGGGACGCTGGAGAAAATTTTAGCGATCTGCAAAAGCTCTGCTTCCACGGGCACGGATCTGAGTGTTCAGATCACTAGGAAAGGGTGCCTTGAGGGAATTGCCATAAGATTCCTGAAAATTGATGACAAGGGGATGAACCATCTCTATAATCGAAGCGAGAGCGTAGGCTATGTTTCAGCCTGGATGAATTCCCGGGGGGATCATTCCTACCTTTCGGCAAACTGGCCACTTGACAAGGAGGTCAAAAAGGCAAAGGACAAGAATGACGGGGATCTGCTTGAAGAGGCCATCGAGGAAGCTGAGATAGACATGAAGGATACGATTACGGCAAGGCAGGATGAATTCTGGAAGGGCATTGGGGAATGGTGTGCCGGCAAAGGGAACATCCTCTATGGGGCGGATATGTATTTCCATGCTATTTCAGCGAAGAAACAGCAGGAGCCGGAGAAGAAACCTGAGGCCGCCGCCGGAGACAAAGTTAAAACAATAGAGGTCAAGGAGGAGAAAAAATGAGCCAGTCAAATATTGAGAGATGGGACAAGGTGAAGGAAAAAGTTTCGCTGATGCAGGACGGCATCGGACAGGTCATTGTCGGACAGGACAAGATTGTCCTTGAAATGATGATTTCGCTCCTTTGCAAGGGGCATTGCCTGATCGTTGGCGTGCCCGGGCTTGCGAAGACGCTGCTTGTAAGCACTCTCGGCCAGCTTCTGGGTCTCTCGTTCAGGAGGATCCAGTTCACGCCCGACATGATGCCTATGGACATAATTGGAAGCGAGATCCTGCAGGATGATGAAGCCGGGCTGAAGCGCAAGTTTGAATTTTCACCAGGTCCGATCTTCGCAAACCTGATACTGGCGGACGAAATAAACAG
>JANYBI010000409.1 GCA_025360875.1 Lentisphaerota bacterium | reverse complement strand
CCGATGTTTTCGAATCCCATATTGCGCATCTCGCAAAATCCGGCTGCAAGTCCATAGGTACTGCCGAACTGGAGCTGTTCTTCGCAGGCAGGCTTCCGGATTTCGACAAATACACAATGCTCACCTTCGACGACGGCTGGGCCGACAATCTTATATGGGCAACCCCTATCCTGAAAAAATATTCAGTCAAAGCTGTCCTTGCATTGAACACAGGACTCATGGACAGGCATGGACACAGTGTCCGGAAGGCCGTCGACTATGAGATAACAGATTCCAAGCAGGCTCTTGAAGACGCGGTCTATGGAAAAGGTTCAAAGTCCTTCCTGAACTGGAATGAAATCCTGGAAATGAGAAATTCCGGCGTATGGGAGATACAGGCCCATGGCAACTCGCACTTCGGCTGCTATTCCGGGTTCGAAAAGATAAAGGGGTTTTATCCTGAGAAGCCTCACTGGACAATGGAGTACGCCCTCGGCGAGCCACCTTTCCCGGGAGCGCCAAAGGTCTCATTCAGAAGCATTCTGGCTGGAAAAAGAACCGTCATGAGCGACGAACTGAAGAATTTCCTGAAGAAAGCCGGAACCGACGCGGAAAGGCTCAGCCTATGCCAGCTCTGTCCAGCTCCAGTAAGGATATTGGAGACCGACACCGAGTTCGAAAGGCGTGTGGAAGATGACCTGCGCGAATGCAAGAAGACAATCCTTGAGACTCTCGGCCTTGAGACGACATCCCTTTTCTGGCCGTGGGGACAGTGTTCCGAGACCGGCATTGGAATCGCGAAGAAATGCGGGTTCAAGCTGCTTTTCACCATGAACAAGGATGCGGTCACTGGAAAAACTTCACCTGACATGATTCCCCGCATTGCAGCGCCTGCGGATCTCGCAGGTTTCAAGAAACAGATGTCCATCTATTCCAACAATATTTTTAGAAAGATTAGGAATCTTTTCTAAAAATATACCTTGACATTATACTAACATATATTATATAATTCTGCAAAGATCCAATCTTTCTGGAATTATATGAAAAATACGACTGCAAAAAATCTTATCCTGTTCGGCGAACCGGTCACGGCCGGCTTCCCCTCGCCCGCCAGCGATTACATGGAGGGTAAACTCGACCTGAACGAGCATCTGGTGAAACATCCTGCCGCTACTTTCTTTGTCCGCGCGTCCGGCGATTCCATGACCGGCGCAGGGATTTTCCATGGCGACATACTGATAGTTGACCGTGCGCTGAAAGCAGTACATTCAAATATCGTGATCGCCTCAATCAATGGGGAATTCACAGTTAAAAGACTGCGGATTGAAGCAGGCAGGATATTGCTCACTCCGGAAAATCCGCACCATAGGAGCATTGACGTGGCCGAAGGAAGCGATTTCAGGATATGGGGCGTGGTGACGTATGTGATACACAAAACATATTCCTAAACCGGGAACTCGGTTTAAATCAAAAATCATCAATCAGAAATCGGAAATGCACAATGTTCGCACTGGTCGACTGCAACAACTTCTATGTCTCATGCGAAAGGACCTTCGATCCGAAACTCGAAGGCAGGCCGGTCGTAGTACTTTCCAATAACGACGGCTGCATTATCGCACGTTCGGAGGAGGCGAAGGCGTTCGGAATAGGAATGGGAAACCCGTTCTTCCAGGTGCGCGACATAATCGAGAGGCATGGCGTCCGGGTCTTCTCCTCAAACTACACGCTCTACGGCGACATGTCGTCAAGGGTAATGTCGATACTCTCGGAATTCAGTCCGGAAATGGAGGTTTACTCAATTGACGAGGCCTTCCTGGATTTTTCACATCTGGAAAACTCCAAGATGGAACCAGTTGCGCGCGAAATCCGCAAAAAAGTGAAGCAATGGACAGGAATCCCCGTAAGCGTCGGCATCGCCGGAACCAAGACACTTGCGAAACTCGCAAACAGGACCGCCAAGAAAAATCCGCTGTCCGGCGGCGTATTTCTGTTCGATGGAAAAGAAAAGACAAAAGTGCTTCTAGGTAAAACAGAAACCCGGGACATATGGGGAATAGGCGGAAATCTGTCCGTACGGCTGCAACGCGAGGGCATCTACACGGCATTGGCTCTGGTAGAGGCCGATGACGAGAAGATAAGGAACATCCTGGGCGTCTGCGGACTCCGCACGGCGATGGAATTGCGCGGAATCCCGTGCATAAGGCTCGAGAACGCAGCTCTTCCGAGGAAAAGCGTATGCTGCTCGCGCTCCTTCGGCAAGGAAGTTTCGACACTGGAAGAATTATCAGAAGCGATATCGCTATATACAGCGGATGCGGCAGAACGCCTGAGGCACGGAAAACTCGCGGCAGGAGTGGTCAGCGTATTCCTTGACACCGGAAGATTCCGGAAGAAATGCCAATATTATTTCAACTCCATATCTAAAAGCATTGCCGTCCCTTCGAACAGCACCGGAGACCTTACTGGACATGCCGTCAGTCTCATCCGGAAAATTTACCGTGAGAACCTGACATACAAGAAGGCCGGAATAATATTTACGGAACTCAGCACGTCTGAATCCGTGCAGTTTGATCTGTTTTCCGACACTCCTGCGAAGTTCGCAAAAAGCTGTGTGCTTTCGGAGGCGATGGATTCGATAAACAGCCGTTTCGGAGACGGCAGCGTGTTCTATGCTAGCGAAGGAACCGGCAAAAGCTGGGCCATGGCGAGGGAAAGATGCTCTCCGCACTACACGACCAGATGGGATGAGATTCCTGAAGCCGGCTAGTCAGTCATATTTTTCCGGTTCCGGAAAAATATCAGAGTTCAACCTGTAGGCCGTATTCGATGACCTTTCCCGGAGGCAGGCGGTAGAATGTGCTTGCATCAAAGGAGTTCTTCGACATGAACGAGAAGAGCTTCTTGCGCCAGCGCCGGATCAGCGAATCGGGCTGGATGACGAGCGTTTCCCTGCCGAGAATATAAGTCGTCCTGTTCAGGTCTATCTTCAGCCCCTTCTGATGGATATCCTTAAGGGCGTCGGGAATATCAGGATCCTCGCTGAAACCATATTTCACAGTTACCCTGTGCATGCCACAGCCCAGGTCAACCACCTCAGTCCTCATGTCGTCCTGTACGAAAGGAACGTCAATTGTCTTCACTGTCATCAGGATCACCTGTTCATGGATGACCTGGTTGTGCTTGAAGTTATG
>JANYBI010000399.1 GCA_025360875.1 Lentisphaerota bacterium | reverse complement strand
TAGCCATTGTCGCGGTGATGGAAAGGTTTAGAACTTACGGAGGCAGGTAAACTCGTTCTTGAAGTTAGGACAAAATCCGGTCTATTGTGTACTGTGCTCTTTGAAAATATTACGTTTTCGGTCAGGCACTAGTTAAGCCCGCAAGGGCTGTTCTTGGATTGACTTATTGGATACCGGTTAGTTCTTTAACTTCTTCCTCGACAGCGAGAGGTCCCCAAGCACCCATGGAAGCAACCCTTGAGATTATAGAAAGTTAATGGCTATAGCTAATTATATTCTGATTCAACCTGTTCTGCAAGCTTAATAGACGCGCAAACATGCGCTACTACGAACGAATTGGGATTGCCTGCTTATTTTATAGATATTTGTTTGTAGTAGCCCGTGTTCGGGCGTTCTTTTGTTTGTAGTAGTGCAATTTATTGCACGTTCTCTCTTAGGAATAACGGCGTATAAATTCGCCTACTACAAGCATGAGGGTGGTATTATAGAGTGAAAATTGAATATAATTTCCACTGGCAAGTTGCCTGTGCTACATTTACTCCAGCGAAGCCAAATCCAGCTTTCTAGCGGCCTGGGTTTCGTCGAGGCGTTTGACAGGCATTGTCATCGGGCATTCCTTTACCGATTCAGGATTCGAATCTGCGAGTTTCGCAATTTCGATCATTACTTCTATGAACCTGTCGATGTCTTCCTTCGATTCAGTTTCCGTAGGCTCTATCATCAAGGCTTCCTTGACGATCAGGGGGAAATATATTGTCGGCGGATGGATTCCGCGGTCGATAAGCGCCTTTGCGATATCAAGTGCATGGACGCCTTTTTCAGTCTGGCGCGTCGCGGAGAACACGCATTCGTGCATGCAGTAGCCGGGATACTGCTGGTCAAAATACGGAAGAAGCTTGACGCGTATGTAGTTCGCGTTGAGGACGGCGTTTTCGCTGACCCTCACAAGACCTTCCCTGCCGAGGGTCAGGAGATATGCATATGCTCTCAGGATGATCCCGAAATTACCGTAGAACGGGGCAATGTATCCGATACTGGCCTTGTGGTGGTATTCGAGGGCATAGGTTCCGTCGCTGCGTTTGACTACGCATGACACCGGCAGATACGGAACGAGTTTTTCACAGACTCCGACCGGACCCGAACCGGGACCGCCGGCACCATGGGGCGTCGAGAAAGTCTTATGTAGGTTTACGTGCATCACGTCGAATCCGATGTCACCCGGACGGAGCCTTGCGACTATCGCATTGAAATTGGCACCGTCGCAGTAGGCGAAAGCGCCCGCCTTGTGGACGAGATCGCAGATTTCCTTGACGTTCTTGTCGAACATTCCGAGAGTGTTCGGACATGTGAGCATTATTCCAGCGACATTTTCATTCAGTTCCTTCTTCAATGCTTCCAAGTCGACATTGCCATGAGGATCAGAAGGGATTGTGACTGTGTCGAAACCGGCCATTGCCGCGCTTGCAGGATTTGTCCCGTGGGCAGCGTCGGGGATGAGCATGATCTTTCTTTTCGTATCGCCATGGGCCTTGTGGTATGCGGCGATTAGCATTACTCCAGTCAGTTCGCCATGGGCGCCTGCGAGTGGCTGCATGGTTGTCTGGGAGAAACCGAGAAGTTCGCTCAGCATGCGTTCAGTTTCATAAATCACCGCCAGTGCGCCTTGTGTCAGGGCTCCGCCGCGCCTGATCTGCGGAAGAAGCGGATGCAGATCTGCAAAACCTGTCATTGCGGCTATTTTCTCGTTGAGCTTCGGATTGTATTTCATCGTGCATGAGCCGAGAGGATAGAAGTTGGAGTCAACGCCCATATTCTTCCTGCTGAGCAGAGTGAAATGCCTGACAGCCTCAAGTTCGGAAACTTCCGGCATCTGCGCGGCTTTTTTTCTCATGAGCGAGGAAGGAATTGAATTTGAGCCAGGAACATCCAGCTTTGGAAGCGATGAACCGCGTCTTCCAGGCTTGCCCTTTGTGTATATCAGCTCCATAGGACAGCCTCCATCGCGTTTGCAAACGCCTTGATCTCTTCGCGGGTCCTTTTTTCAGTGACGGCAACGAGCAACTGGTTCTTCCTGTCGCCATAATATCTTCCCAGAGGGAATCCGGCGGCGAATCCCTTGTCGATCATCTTTCCGACAATCTCCGAGGAATCTGCGGGAAGTTTAATTACGAACTCATTGAAGAATGACTTTTCGCCTACTGGCTCGACGCCTTTTATCTGGAGAAGAAGATCCCTTGCGAAATTCGCTTTTGCTGCGCAGAGGTTGGCGACCTGGAGGAGTCCATCCTTGCCGATGCACGTGAGATAGGCGAGGGCGGTCAGCGCGCAGAGGCTTTCATTGGTGCAGATGTTCGACATGGCATGTTCGCGGCGGATGTGCTGTTCGCGGGCCTGGAGCGTCAGGACGAATCCCGGCTTGCCGTCGAGATCTACAGTTCTCCCTACGATCCTTCCCGGCATTTTGCGGACGAGTTTTTCCTTGACGGACATGAATCCGAGGTATGGGCCTCCGAAACTGAGGGGGATTCCAAGGCTCTGTCCTTCGCCGGTGACAATATCAAATCCCATTTCACCCGGGGTTTTAAGCAATGCGAGGGCGATAGGATAGGTGGAACAGACGGCGATGGCTCCTTTGGCATGTATTTTTTCAACTGTTCCGGTCCATTCCTCCACTGTTCCGAACACGTTCGGGTATTGGACAAGCACGCAGGCGGTCTTGTCGGTCACCGCATCAACAAGGGCATCATGTGACGAATCAGTCTTTGATGAACTGACTGGTACAACTACAAGTTCCACATCGAGGTTGCTGCTGTAGCAGCGGATCATTTCACGGAATATCGGGGACACGGCTCCGGAGATAACGGCCTGGCGGCGGTTTGTGACCCTGACGGCCATCATCATTGCTTCAAAAAGCGCCGTACCGCCGTCGTAGAGGGACGCGTTTGACATCGGAAGCGAAGTCAGGCGGCATATCGCGGTCTGATATTCATATATTGCCTGGAGCGTTCCCTGTGAGGCTTCGGGCTGGTACGGGGTGTAGGCGGTATAGAATTCGGAACGGCCAGTGATTGCGCCTACGGCCGCGGGAATGAGATGATCATAATAACCGCTTCCGACAAAGTTCACCAGATGTGTGGCGTTCTGTGATGCAAGTGAACCGAGATGGCGGGTGACTTCGTATTCCGACATCCCCTGGGGGATGTTTTCAAGCGCCGGGGGAGCTGTTTTTATCTGAGCTTTCTGCCAGAGTTCGGAGATGCTCTTGCAGTCTATGGCCTCAAGCATCTCCTTCCTGTCGGCATCCGTATTCGCTATATAGGGCATTGGATTTCTATTTCTTAGTGGATTCCTTGAGATATTTGTCGTACTGTTCCTTGGACATGAGTTCCTCCAGTTCGACAAGATCGATGTTGTCCAGCTTGCACACCCAGCCTTTTTCCTCGGGTGAGTTGTTGATTATGCCGGGCTCCTCCTCGAGATCGGTGTTGATCGCGGCGACTGTGCCGCTTATCGGGGAATAGACGTCCGACGCAGCCTTTACCGACTCGATGGTGCCTAGGACATCTCCGATGATGAGATCCGTCCCTTCGGGCTGCATTTCGACGAATGTGATGTCACCGAGCTCCTTTGCGGCAAATGCAGTTATGCCGATATAGGCTTCGACGCCCTTGATTTCCACCCATTCGTGTTCCTTCGTGTATTTCTTCATCTATGCCTCCAAATGAATTTCAAAAGAATGTTTTTATATAATTTGTTTTTTTAAAAATAACAGGGCGCAAAAAAAATATTTTCAAAGAATTTTCAAATCTCTTCCTGTCCGCCCGTCCATATGGGGAAGGGACTATTCTGCCTGATACTTTGAATCTTTCGGTTGCAAGTTCAAGCCCGATTCAATCAATTGCAATGAAATTTCTCCCATTGTCATGACCGCATGCGATTAATTATGAATAAAGGTTCCCTAAAGGAATTGTCAAACCGATAAAATTTTTATTTCGTGGAAATTTCTTCGGCAAGCTTTTTGTAGATGTTTTCAGCTTCGGAGCTGAATGCGACGAATATGGCTTCTCCGGGAAATGATTTTTCCCATCCGGTTGCAGTTTCAACTGCAATACGTGAAGCCTCAAGCAGGGGATACCCGTAAACTCCGGTGCTTATTGCAGGAAAGGCGATTGTCTGCAGTTTGGTTTCTTC
Source organism: Lentisphaerota bacterium (assembly GCA_025360875.1). Taxonomy (GTDB): domain Bacteria; phylum Verrucomicrobiota; class Lentisphaeria; order Victivallales; family GWF2-50-93; genus GWF2-50-93. Next base: position 12,547 of record JANYBI010000399.1, on the reverse strand, counting down.
AGCCAGCCTGAGGCAGTTCAGGTAGCAGGATCTCAGCAGTTCCGGTTCTCCGCGGTTCCCTCCGTTCCATACCGGACCGGGAGTATGGACGACATGTTTTGCAGGAAGACAATAGGCTTTTGTAATTACAGCCTCGCCGGTCCTGCATCCTCCTATCTCCCTGCACTCAGCAAGAAGTCCCGGACCAGCACCCCTGTGTATTGCTCCATCTACGCCACCGCCGCCCAGGAGCGAACAGTTTGCCGCATTCACTATGGCGTCCACCTGGAGTTTTGTTATATCGCCTATTAGAACAGTAATTTTCATACTTCACTCGCAACAGGCAAATTCTTAAAGATTCACATGATAAAAAAGAGGGCGCGGAATTCCGCGCCCTCTTATATTAGTTATGAAACACTGCTCAGTTTTTGGTATCAAACAGAGTAAGATCATCGCCTTTGAGATCAATGAAAAGGAAACCGGCGAAGAAGTCGAAGATTTCAACAGGATGGAATTCGCCGCTTACTTCAGCTATGGCCAGACCGCCTGTCATCCCGAGTGACCAGTAGTCTCTCTCTCCATTATAGAAGTTGTAGATTTTCTCAGAAGGATTCGGGGCGCCTGAGGAATAGTAGCTGTAGTCCTTCAATGATCCTATGCTGTGGGAAAGTTCTTTCTGTTCGGATGAGACTGCCCCAAAGCTTGTCTCCCAACCGGATTCAAGACCGCAACCGTACTGGCGGTTGTAGCCTTTGGCCGCCTTTGCCAGAATACCGGTTCCTGCACCGAACGCAAACGGCCTTGTGCACCATACTTCTCCCCTTGCGGTAGGACCGAAGGCGAGAGAGAGGGAAAACATATCCATTGCATCACAGATCCTGTTCGGAATGTACATCACGATTTTGTCCCGCACTGAAGCCTGAGTTACAGTCCCGGCCGTCATAGCAATGACAATCGCCACCAGAGCAACTAATTTCTTCATCTTTACAAATCCTTTCCCTGATACTTACAAAATAAAATTATTATACAATCCAGTTAATTTATACAAACTATTCGCTCTTTCAAATGAAAAACTCATTTTTCTTAAATTTTGGATTATTCCGTTGTCAAACTTGAAAATAACAACCTTTGTTACATTTTAAGAGCCGGCGTCGGGACGTAGCGCAGTCTGGTTAGCGCGTCAGACTGGGGGTCTGTAGGTCGTGAGTTCGAATCTCACCGTCCCGACCATTTTCAACATTCAGTATTTTATCTGCATCATAAAGAGCGGGACTTCCGGCAGAGCCTATACAGGGTCAACCGACAATCTGGAAAGTTGCATATCCGAACATCAGCACGGTAGAACTCCAGCAACACGAAACCATGGCCCATGGATATTTTTAATCCGGCTATTGGCGTAAGTTTCCAAGGGCAGGAGTGCCGACGGCGTTTATTTGTTAAGGAAAATATCCTGCGAGGGCAGGATAGTCTCACCGAACACGAACGCTAGAAATATTATCAGGAACAGGAGTGCCGTGCAGAATTTGACGGCTGCTGCATGCTTCCCCATGAACACCGTCAGGGAATCGCTCCTCATTCCAAAGTATGACATGATGAAAATAACCACCAGAGGCAGTATGAAGGCGAGGTTGTAGATTACCATGAAGACAAGGGCCTTGCCGGCCCGTCCGCTTTCCTGGATCATATACATTATCGTGGGGGCATAAACCTGACCAGTGCAGGCAAGCTCCAGAAATGATATTACAATTCCTACGATGAAGGCGGCAATGACAAAATGGGTGTGCCTGGAGCCTTTCCTTATTGCGGTATGGATACCCGTTTTGAGAAAATCGGGAAGCTGGAGGGAAATATCCTTCAGGTTTCCCTTAAGGCATAAGATTCCATCGCGGATGCTCAGCACCATGATCACGAGCGAAAATGCCGCAAGCCCCCAGTTCAAAATTTTACCGAGGCCGCGAAGCGCGCCAAGTCTTGTCACGATTTCCACTAGTCCCAGCCCGAGGCAGAAATAGGCGATGAACACGCCGAGAATGAACGAAATTCCGACCTGTGCTATCTGGCCGGGGCTTCGTTTTGTCAGCCGCAGATATGAGAGGAGGAATATGATGGTAGCAAAGGCGCATGGGTTGATTCCGTCAAGAAGACCTGCAATGGAAACTATTCCGATGTTCATTTTTGAATAACGCGTCTTTATGGCTTCTCCAGCTTTTTCAAGATTCTCAGATGGAATATGATACCATTCAGACAAGGGGACTGTTTCAGATTTGGCGATGATTCCGCAGAGCCGGTCGAAAACAATGTCCTGCTTGATCAGGTAACCTGCCCCGCAGAAAATAGCCGGGCTCACAAGCCTCCTCTCCGCCGGCACGCCAAACCGTTCGCAGAGCGCCTCATTGAACCGCATGGATTCCTGCTTCCTGATGTTGCGCGTTTCAATGCTCACGGTAGGAAATACCTGCGCAAGTTCACGGAGCATCTTATCGACCCTGGCGCAGTCCTGGCATCCGGGGTTTGTGAAATAAACAAGTTTCAGCTCGCATGGTACCGAAGCCTGCGGAGAATTTTCCTTCACAGGGACAAATGTCGCCTGAATTTCCTTCTGCACGCCGTCCGGACCGGCAATCGCGGGCTCCTCTTCAGGCAAGGAGTCAGGATTTATGTTGAAATGCTTGTAGATCTTGTCCTTCTGCTGGTCGCCCATCCTCTTGCTTCGCTCAAGATAAGGCACAAGGAACTTGAAGTTTGGACCGAGCTGCCTATAGCTTTCACTGAGGAATTCGGAAATACGGTTCTGAACAGATTCTCTTTCAGGGAGCGAGTCAACGGTTTCAATGAATTTCCTGATGTCAAACGATTCCCTGGAGGAAAGCAGACAGAAAAACGCCTCGAGCCTTACATTGGCTGAAGGATCCAGTGTAAGTTTCATTATGCTGTCTTTGGTGTCCGCAGCCAGTGCCGACTTATTCCTTGACGATGATGATGAATACCAACTATAGGTGGATGCGAACCTGTTTTCATCGATATACATGAGCCATGTTGAAGAACTTTTCGTGAAGACCAGGGGATAAACAATGCGGACATGTTCTGAGCTGTCACCCGTAATTTCCAAGCCATGTTTTTTGAATTCTGAAATGTTGCACCTGCCCAGGGTGTAGTAGGCGGCGCGCCTCTGCCAGGGATTTTCAGATTTTGTGAATTTCTCCAATATGGTATCGTTTCCGGGAGACCAGCATTTCTCGAGGAGGATAAGCGCAAGGGTCTGCAGGGATGCGTCATAGCCGGGAGAGGTGAGTATGTTTAATATCCATTTTCCGCAATTTCGCCTGTTGAATCCGGTCAACGAGCTTCCTTTCAGTATCTCATGAGGTTTCAATGGACTGTCTTTTCTCACAAGTTCAGTAAAAATAGCATCCATGTTCTCCGGTGAGGGTTTCCCTGAGGTCAAAGCATTCATGGCTGCATATCGGACGTTTTCCGAACTGTCCCTGAGAAGCTCCGTCAGGATCATGAGAGATTCGTTCCTGGAGGTAGAGTTCATCAGGCATTCGGCAATTTCAGCCCTCTGGCTGATTGAACAAGCGGGAAGCAAGTTCAAAAGGACCCCGATGGAATTTTTCCTGCCCTGTGAGGCAAGAAGCACTGCCGCCCGGAAACGGATTTCCGCGGGGCGTGAAGCGTCAAGAAATGATTCAATGGCCTGATATAGGGCGTTCATCGAGCCTTCTGAAGGTGCCACAGCTGTGGCCGCCTCATCCTGCGCATCCTTCTTTTCCTGCGGTGCGGATTCGACCCCGAAGGCGTCCATCATATCATTGACAGTTAGTGTCTTTTCATTCGGTTTCGGCGGTGCGCCCTTCTTATTCCCGGCATTTGCATTGTCCTGGTCGGTCTTGTCAACCGAAAACGCGTCCATGATGTCCTTGACAGTGTTATCAGCCGTCCCCGCAGGTGCCTCTGAAGTGTTTTCATCCGCGGGAAATTCCGAGAAAGCATCATCCGATGTTGACATGTATGGACGTTCGAACCTGATATTGTCCAGAATCACGGAAACCATCTCCGGACTGCCGGTTTTGAGAAGCTTGGTCAAGCGCGTCCTGCAAATCTTGTATTTCATGCCTTTCACGGCGAGAAGCCTTGCCGCAGCCATCGAGATATCCCTGTTGGGACTTTCGGCGAACTTGTCAATGAAGGAGATCTCCGACTCCTTGCAGTCCTCCATGGCCTGAAGGACGCCGATGATCGTGTCCGGATTTTTATTTTCAAGGGCCGTCGCAAAAGATTTCGGGAACGGCAGGTCCATCCTGCAGAAAGCTGCGGCCACCGGTCCTTTAAGCTGGTCGTCCTTAAGGAAGGCCTCCTCGAGTTTCTTAGCAGATTTCACAGATGTGAGGCTGGCAAGCGCCTTTATGGCGGATATCCTTGCAAATTCATCCTTGTCATCAATGAGCGCCGTAACTTTTCCCTCAAGATCTTTGAGGCCCAGGGCCGACACAGTATCCAGTGCCGCAACTCGCACCCTCCATCTGGGATCATCAAGGCATTTTGCTATCTCAGCTCCAGGTTTCTTGGATTTAAGCTTCGTGATGCTGCCTAGGGCTGCAATTACAATATCTTCGTTCTGGTTCGCCAGATAAGAGGACAATATTTCCACGCTCTTCAAGCTCCTGAAATTTCCGAGGTTCCGGAGCACCGCGTAAACGACGTTCACATCCTTCTCCCCGGGAAGGAAATCCGCATAGATCTGAACAGCTGCTTTTCCGGCGGCCACTGCAAGCGCATCAACAACCGACTCCCTGATCATCGAATCCCCGTCAGCAAGGAAATCCCTGAGTATGAGTATGACTTTCTTGCCTCCATACTGGAGTCGGGATATGTTTTTAAGTTTCATGTCCACTGTTCCAAAGACAAGTCCGGATGCGATTGATGCGGGTTCTGCTCCGCAGGACGGAGGAATAATGACCGAATATTGGGCGACCCTGATTTTGTTTTTCTTGCTTTCCGCCAGCTCGGGATGTTTTTTTATGAAATCCGCAAGGAAGGCATAAACATCCTTACCCCCGTTATCCAGCATCCGCAAAGCCCTGTTGGAAGCCTCCCTGTCATCCGACACCAGATCGCGGATGTATGATGAAATCTGATCTGAAGTAAGCGCATTGTGTATCTTTATGTCCGGATTTTTGTCTTCAGCCCAGTTCCGCCATTTTTCCCTTGATCCTTCATTTCCCGGCGCGTTGGCAGGCAGCCAGGGATCGAAGCCGAAAGTGTCGCCAGCCAGTTCTTCAAGGATATCAAGAGCGCCCATCCTGACCGCCAGCCTGCTGTTGTCAAGAAGAGCGGAAATTTTCTTTTTAGGGAAGGGTGACAGCAGCATGATCCCGTAGTGCAGGTCCTTTCTTTTCTCCCTGGAACCAAGGTATATCATGACATCGGGCCATAATTCCGGCGGCATCTCGTTGGCGCCAAGCTTGTCCAGGATATCGATATAAGGTGCGTCAATTTTCTTCAGGAATTCAGGGTTCAGGGATTTTTTCAGCACTTCAGCCAGGACGCTCGCATTCACATATCCCGAAATACCTTCGATGATTTGTCCGTCGCTGGAAAATATAAGCAGCGTTGGAACTCCTCTGACCATGTATTTCTCGGCTTTTTCCTCGTCCTTAAGGATGTCGACATCGACGAGGCGATAATGCTGCAGGAGGGATCTGACTTCCTTGTCCATGAAAACTTCAGACTTGAGCTTGGAACACCAGCCGCAATCAGGGGATGAAAACAGCACAAGCACAGGTTTATGCTCGGCGATGGCGAGCGCAAACGCAGTATCCATGTCCTCTTGCCATAGGATCTTGTCCTCTGGAACCGTGCCCTGGGAGACAGAGGGGAGCTTGTCAACAGCTGTTTCCACCGCCGTTTTCGGCATGGCAAGAGGGACAGCGGTCACGACCGGATGGACTAGCAGGAAAAAGCATGCGGCAGTCCAGCTTTTAAGGAATCCTGTAAATATCTCTGTTTTCATAAAATTTCTCTCTAATGCAAAAGTGCATATACAAGTATGTTCACATTTACTTCCAGCGAATTCTCTATTTCATTGCCGCCGCAGCAGCAGCAGCCCTCGGTATGTGTCGTATCATTAAGGCCATGGGTGGAGTAAATAAGGACTATTTTCCCGTTTATCTCGATCCCTTCCAGATACGGCAGTTCCTCCTGATGGCGGAGCTTTAGCGCCTTTATCTCGTGGACTGTGCGGAATAGAGGATGGTTCATTTCAATTTTCTTGAGGGCATTGTCCCCGAAGACCGCCTTTATCTCCCTCCGGAACGCCTTGTCCCAGATTTTGTTCGAACATCCGGCCGAAGCAAGGATGAATCCTCCTTTTTCAAGATACTTCTTGAGGTTCTCCCGTTCGGGGGTGGTGAAATGGAAGTCAGATTCGCCGGTCATCATGGAGAACGGATACGTGAACATCTCATCCGATGAAAGCTTGACGCTTTTGAAACGACGTTCCGTGGCAATTGTCGTATCACGCTGGACGGCGCTCAGGAACTCGTCGCTGAAACATCTTGATGTCTGGTTTCCCCCGTAGATGAGATTCGCGCACTGTATGACACCCTCCTTCGCCTCAACGTAAAAGACCGCAACAGTCACTGTCATCAGGGCCGCCAGGAAGACAGCTCTTAAGGCCTTTGATGGTTTCAGATTCATCGCATTTCCAGCGGATAAGACAAGTCGTTTCATTTTCATTCCTCCTGCTGCATGAAATATTTTTTTACAGCGTCACGATATTTCCCCGGAACATTTTCATAGGGAACGCCTTTTTCTTTCCCTTCCGTCTTTCCTGGCTGAGCCGGAGAAAGTTTCTCGGAAGCGTTTTTGTCTATCCTGATGACGGACGGCCCCGTCGTCCCGTTCCCATGCCCCGATTCAAAACTCGTCCTCTTCGGGCCAAAAATCGGAATGTTCAGAGGGGAATTCATTCCTGACTGATAACCGCTGTCCGGCATTCCTCCGAACATTCCCTCGCCTGTTCCCGAAGAAGCTCCCTGTCCAGCGGTGCCGGAAGCTCCATTGTCACCGCTGGACAGCATTTTCAAGGCATTGAGCATCTGCTGAAGCGTTGAGCAGAGCTTCTTCCTCATGTCGAAGTTGGGACATCCACCCTTGCATGTTCCGAAAGATTCATTTTCCGATTCCGACAGAAGCTGCCTCATTTTCTCAAGGGCAAGTTCAGCGTTCACAAGGGTTTTCCTTCCTTCCGTGTTTTTAGCGGAATCAACGGCCTTGAGCATGAGCGCTGGAATTTCAAGTTCATTCACCTTGTCCCTGAATTCCATGGCGCCGTATTTGAGCTTGTCATATCCGGATGGAAGTTTTCCAGAGCGGTCCTCGATGTCCTCAAGGATCTTCAGAAGCTCCTTCCGGGCTTCGTCCTGTCTCAGGCCAAGAAGTCCAAGCATCCTGGGATCCCTGAACCTGGTTTCGCTTTCAAGGCGCTGGAGCCTTCTTACTATGGTTTCCTGGGAGGCTGTTAGTTTTTCAAATCTGATCCTGCACTCCATGAGCTTTGCAACAAGTTCGACTTCCCTGGCATCCCTGATCTGCTCTTCAACAGGTTCAGCCGCCTGTTCGAACTGGGATGATATAGCCTTTGTTTTCTCCGGAAAATCCGGAGTGCCTGGCTTAAGGATTACAAGGGATTCCTGAATGCCCCTGAATTTGTCGGACGAGTCCTTCAGGGATTTCATGAACTCTTTCTCGATGTCGTAAAGAGGGAAATCCATTGCCATGTTTTCAAACAGATCCGCCGCATGTTTCGAGCTTTCGACCGCCTTTTCAAGAAGCGCGGAGAGCTCCGCGGTCTTATCCGGTGAAGAGGCCGCCTTGTCCGCAAGCTCCTGCAGGTTCTTCCTCAGGTTCCGGATCTCCTCGGATATCACCTGGTAGCGCATGACAAAATCTTCAAGTCCGGATCTCACTCTCAGCATCAGGGCATATTCCTCCTCGGAAATGATCTGGATCCTGACAATCTCAGATGAGGCGATGCCGTTCAAGTCAGGATTGCTGTCAGAGGCTTCCATGTAGAACTCAAGCGTTTGCCCTGGAACTACGCCGATATCCTTGAGTTCAAGATTGTCGTCAAAATTGAAACTCCTGCCCTGCGTCTCGGGACCGAGATGTTTCATGCGGTCCCGATAACCGATAACAGCTTTCACAATATCGACTTTCTGCAGGCCCAGATCGTCCGAGGCGGAACCTGACAATGGTATTGAAGTCCCGGGAGTGGCAAGTGAAAAAACCGGTGGATTTGTGATGCTCAGTTCCGGAGGTTTGTCAGGCACTGTCTTCTGGGAAAGCACATAGCGGTCCTTGTTGACGGTCCCCCTGATGTCCCTGATGACGACTTCAATTTCCGCAGGCTCCCTGATGGTCCAGCTGAAATTCAATGTGCTCTTCCCTGTTTTCACGGAAGGAATGATTTCCTCGGCGGACGGGCCGCCGGCAGGCCTCAGGATCAATTTGCCGTCAAGAAGCTCCCTGTTGCTTGTGACACTGAGATCAACCTTTGAATTCTTAAGTCCGGAAAGTTCATCGTTGCCGGCAAAGAACTGTTTCCTGGGAAGACCGCTGTACGCCGGAGCTGTTATTTTCACAGACGCCACGGCGATCACAGGCTGATAGAGCAGGTCTATCTTATGCCATGTGCTCCTCGCCTTTCCAACTGCAAAACAGAATTCAAGCGGGTAGACAACTTTTTCCAGGCGCTGCGTATGCTTGCTCTCATTCTCACGGAAACATGAAGTCCTGTAGGTTTTTCCATTATACCGCGTAATGAACCATACCTGGGATTCAACCGGGGCGCCGGTAATCATGACAGAAACGACCTGATCGCCGCCATAGAGTATCTTGGGGACCGATGGATTCACTGAAAAAACATAGCTGCTGCAAGGGGGTACGTCCCTGGAAGGCAAAAGTACCCTCACGCAAAGAGTTTCCAGGATATCGCCGGCAAAGAGGAAGGCCAGCAGAAGACATGAAGCCAGTACGGAGAGAATTTTTATGTTCTTCCATATTTCGGCAATAGGCAGGCATTTGAATCCGCTTATTGCGCTGAGTTCCTTTTCAGCCTTCTGGATTCCCTGTTCTGCAAGGAATACTGCAAATTCCGACAAGCCCTGCTTTGAGCTCCTGAGCCAGTTCCCAAGCTCAAGCGCACTAAGTGCCGGCCGGTTCCGCCTGCCCAGGAGGATGTCCGACCTCATCGCCATGTCCCTGTCGGTTAATTTCAGGATCCTGACAGCAAGGACCAGGACCTTGGAGGAGAGGACAAGAAGGATAATAATCCCGGCGGCTGTCCGTGTTTCGGATTCAAATGCGAAGATGTAATCGAGCATGGCATAGACGGCGAAAACTATCACGGCATAAATAAGGATCCTGACAAGATCCCTCAGCAGGAGGCCCGATTGCCACCACCGCCTCAGTCTTGCAAGCCTGTTGTCAAAGCTGTCCATATCAGATAAGCCCCGCCCTTCTTCTCAGTATCCATTCTAATGCAAAGAATGCCAATGCCGCGGTTAGAAGCCACCAGGTGTTCCATGTCGACCCCCATACCGCCTTGTCGTTTGAAACTTTGATATCCTCTCTCTCTATTTCAGATATTACTGTTTTCAAATCACTTTCGGAAATCGTCCTGCCGCCGGAGCCTTCCGCTATTTTTTTCATGAATTCAGGATCCGAACTGAGATTGTCGCTTTCAGCCGGCCGCGGTTTCACTGTCAGGATATCCTTGCTGCTTTCCGCCCCCTTTACTTCAACCCTGTATATGCCGGTCTCCTTCAGGGAAAAAACAGATTCCCAAGTTCTGTCATTTTCCGATCTCCCGGGAACGAGCTCCATGACTTTTCCACTGTCCTTCATGACATTCAGCACCGGTGCCGGAGACTTGCCATCCCCGCTCCTGGAACTTACTTTCACGCGCACTGGTTCATCCGGGAAAACAGAAGGATCGCTGAGTTTCACCGAGTAGTTGAGGCCAGGCAGGAATTCCGAAAACGCCAGATTCCATTCGATCAGGCGAAGCCAGAACTCGCGGTACATGTTGGCGGAATCCCCGACGGAAGGGGTAAAGTCCCATTTCCAGAAGCTTTCCGCATTGATCAAGGTTATTATCCCTCTGCCGTATCTCTGCGCTATGACAAGCGGGAAAGCCCGTCCTTCCCCGTTCTTTTCAAAGACTCCTTCCGAGTGTCTGGGAGAATGATTTGACGCTCGTACATCTGCTTGAATTCTCAAGGAGAGGCATCTTCGCCCATAACGGATCTTCAGCGGCCGGCAGCATCTCCCCGAACATCCCGGCATCGGTACCCGCCTCGGAGGGCTTGAAATAGAACGGACTCGAAACAGTCTCCCCCAATTCCGCCGGCTCCATTGATTCAAGCGCAGGGAATGAACCGCTGTACGGCTTCCCGCGGGAAAAAATCACGCATGCTCCGCGCTCCCGTAGAAAATCCTTCAGGAGCTTTATCCTGTCTTCAGTAAGAAAATATTCCGCCCCTCTGCCGAAAATAACCACATCGTAGGAATTAAGCTCCTCAAAAGTGTCCGGGAATATCGATTCGGATGATTCGGAAGCCTTTGAAGGATCAGTATCCACCTTGAAGAACCGGTTGGAGGAAAGCCTGTAGACTGATGTCACGTCAATGTAGGACTGTGTCCTGAGTAGCTGGACAAGGAACTTCGTGTCCCAGCACGGAACGCCCTCGATCGACAGTATGTGGATTTTCTTGTCAAGGACATTGACTCCAATCTCGGCCCTGTTGTCGTTACTGCTGTTCTCACCCTCGCGCAACGGGATTTTAAAGCAGTATTCGTTATAGCCCCTGGTCTCCGGAGCAATCTCGAATTTCACAGTCTTCCTCTCGCCGTCGTCAAGGTCTATTTTCTGTTCGCCCACTTTTTCGCCCTTCGAATCCAATAGCGCGACGCTTGTAGCTATCCTGCCGAATCCGCGGCTTGAAACATTTGCGGAAACTTTCACCTTGTGCCCGAGGAATGCCATATACTGCTTCCTCCCGGCGTCCACCGAAATGTTCTTTTCGGGAACTTCTCCGCCAAGGAGCAGGGGATAGAACGGCACTTCCTGTGAACGCGCCCTCAACGTGAAATCAGAGAAGATCGAGGGAAAAGTCTGCCGGCCGTCGGAAAGTACAATGACCCCCTTGTTCTTTCTTCCGGACTGCCGTGACATGTTGAGCACAGAAACTCCGGCACCTGTGATATTTGTCCTGGAACCGTCGGGAAGCAGCTGGTTCATTTTTTCCGAAGCGTTTTCAATTCCATCGGAAAACGGAAGTGTCCGCACCTCCTCCGGCCTTTCGGACAGGGATCGGATTTTGTCGGCAAGCCTCAGGGCTTCCGTCCATCTTGTCCTGCCGTTCACGTCAGGCACGGCCATGCTTGCGCTGCGGTCAAGGAGGACGTACCATTCGCTTTTCTTGTCATCGGAACTGCTGATCCATTTTCCAGGATTGAATGCAATGCAGGCGAGGACCAGCAGTCCGGCAAGCCTCAGGCCCAGCATCAGCACCCTTCTTCCGAAAGCGCATTTGGAGGAAGTTTTCCAGGAAAGCACCGCTGCGACTGCGAAAATAGCAGTAAAAATAATCAGGAGGTTTTCAACTGGAAGAACCGGATTCATCTAATTACACCTCAAAATTAATATGCCGTTCATCGTTCATGTACGTTCAACCCAGAGAAGCGCCAGCCCTTCAGCAAGCGCCAGGCCGAACGCTAAAAGAAGGAGCATTGGCCAGAGATTCAACCCATCCCTCATCCTTCTTACATCGCCGCCGCCGGACACGATGACAGAATCCTTTGTCCGCGCGGCAATCTCTGCGGAAACAGAGGCCAGATCGGATTCCACCGGCGGGAAATTCACAACTCCGGCTCCGGTTTCCCTGCCCCTGTATTTCCAGCTGTAGAAACCGGTGGAGCGAATGGGGCTTGTGACAAAATACGTTTTTCCGCCGGAACGCCTTATCTCGACAGGGATCTCCTTGTCATCCTCATCCCGCAATGAAACATCCGAGGCAAGGGAATCCTTGTCCATCCGCAGCGCCAAGGAATCGCCGGGGAAATATTCCACAGGTTCAGCCGGTCCGGTCTTGCCTGGATTTCGCGATAAGAGTATAAGCTCGGCGATGAACGGTAGGAATCCGGGCTGGGCGTGCATTGTGCTGAAATCACGGCCAAGGGGCATGTTCCAGATGAAAAGGGTCCCTGGATGCCTTGTCTTAATCAGCGCCGGCATATTGTCATCATACGAAATCAGGACTTCGCTTTCAGGCGTCCATTTCGGAAAGACTATCCTGCCGTTGAAGGTTCCTGCCGCAGGATTGACGTACTCCCCGCCCTCGAACAACCTGAACATCTCATCTTTCCCGTTTGAGATCTTGAGCCTGTGCGTCTTGTCCTCGGACTTCTCAAGCCTCGCGGCCTGTTTTGCGAAGTTCGCAGAATCGGTTCTTCCGGAAAGCTGGATGATTCCTGACAAGTCCGTCCCGTCTCCCGGCATGCA
>JANYBI010000373.1 GCA_025360875.1 Lentisphaerota bacterium | reverse complement strand
GGAAGTCTATAATAAATTCCGGGCGGAAGCGCAGAAGAAGAATTATGCCTACGCAATGTGGGAGCCTGATGTATCCAAGGCCCTCAAGGACACCAACGCACACGTGCTGCTGGACAGCTCGAAAGTCAAGGGATATATAGTCGATGTTCTGGTCGCAAGACGGGACTTCCTGATAAATAACGGCGTTGTCGCCAGAGAGGTCATCGAGAACTATGCCCGTACTGTCTACGCAAACCAATCCAAGATGGCGGATGTCGTGCTTGCAGACACACGTGCCCTGGGTGATAAGATAGAAGAATCTGATGCGCGCCAGATGGTCAAGGGAATCCAATGGAAGAACACACTGGAGAACTATGCGCATTTCGGATTGCAGGGCAACTCCCATTCCATCGAGAACATTGAGGATATCATCATCAAGATAACAGATGTGCTGGTTAAGACAGGCGCACTGGATAAATCCCCCCTAGAGAACGGCATGGCCAGCTTGTACTACAATAAGCTTGTGTCAGACATGAAGAAGAACGATTTCCATCCAGGACGGGAAATAAATGTCATTGCTGGAATGGATACCGGCTCCAATGACGAGCAGATCAGGGCAGGCGGGAAACTGTTTCAATTGTCTGATGATCAGTGGAAATCCATCAAGGCGGTCGGAGAGCTAAGAGTCAATCCCATTAACTTCGGAAGAGGAACGTCAAGAATAAATGTCCAGAGCCGGAACGATCTCGAAGCCCTTGCCAGTACGCTCAAATCATGGCCGCAGTACTATCTGACCGTAATCGGCAGAGTCAGGCCCGGAGGCAGCGCCGAAGAATCAATGCAGCTTGCCAAAGACCGTGCGGAGGCTACTGCCCAGATGCTGGTGGAAATGGGTGTAGTGCCTGAGAGAATGCGGTCTCTATCCGAAATCTCCACCTCGGACAGTGCTGATGCCCAGTCCGTGTCTTTTGTCGTAGGGCAACTTCCATATTAATCGAATTATCCTCTTTCAGGGTACAAAACCTCTTTGCCGGAAATTCCATTTTTTAGTTACTTATATTGAAACACTTGCAGAATACATATAGTTTATGACTCGAAAATACCTTAAGTTCAATAATGGAGATAAGCGGGGTAGGGTATAGTATGGACAAGAAGTCTATAATAAAAAAATTACTCCTTGGTCCTGCAGACTGGATCACACTTTCTCCATTCCTGCTTGGAGTGACAGTCGCCTTTGGAGCCTGGGCGGTCAGCCTAGAGTCCGGCATCGCGTTAGCAGCTAGCGTCATTCTGATCCTTATCTCGGCCGGCATCTACTTCCAGAGGCTTTTGTCCGGATGGAATGAAAACTTTGAGAAGCTTGTCAATGAAGGAAGGGAGTCTATCGAAAAAAACCGCAACGAGGAACTCGATAAGCTATACTCGGAACTCAAGAAGGACGGTGATCCCCGAACAAAAAATCTTCTGAAAGATCTCCGCACCCTGATGAAGTCTCTTATGAATGTGCAGTCAGAGTCAGTTGCGATAAGTGCTTTCGACATCATTTCCGATGCTGACAAGCTTTTCCAAAGGAGCGTCGATTATCTGAGGGAATCGCTGGAGCTGTGGAACACGGCCCAGGAGATGCAACGGGCTTCCATCAAGGAACAGCTGCTGAAGCAGAGGGAGTCATTGATCCAAGAGGTGGAAAAGAATCTCGAAAATCTCGGAAATGTCCTGTCCAGCATAAAAAAAGCCGCAGTCAATTCCCGAGATGGACAGCAGCTTGCCGAGCTCCGGGAGGAGTTGAACTCCAGTCTTAAAATTGCCGAAGAGGTGGAGATGAAAATGAATTCCCTGCGTAGCGACAGGCCTTCTGCAGATGAGGAAAAGTATCTACAAAATGCAAAATAACTTAAAAAGGAGGAATGACTATGTTTGGTGCAATTGGAAGGTTTTTTAGGGCGATAGGCTATATGATGTCGGGCAAAATTGATGCAAGCACTAAGGGCTTGAATGAGGATCCGAACGTTGTCAGAGCGCGTTTTGACGACCTGCTGCAAAAGAAGCGTGGTTCCATCCTCCAAGTCCGCAATGCAGTCGCAGGCCTAATCCGCAACGTGGAGCGCAAGCGTGCCGAACTAGGGGACACGAAAGAAGACATCACTAAGAAGGAACGCCTGATGAACGGAGCCAAGGCGATGGCCGCGAAAATCGCAAAGGGCAAGACCAAAGAACAGGCGCAGCAGGATATGGAATTCGTAAAATGCATGAAGGCGTATCAGGATTTCAAAAGCTCCCTTGATCTTCTGTTGCAGAGGAAGGAAAGCCTCGAAAAGGATGTCGCCCAGAATGAGCAGGACTCAAAGGGCTATGAAGTACAGCTTCAGGCGCTCCACCGTGAACTCCAGGAACTCATAGACGAGAGGGAACGCAGTGTGGCCGATGTGGCGATAGCCAGGGAGACGCGTGCAGTCGGAGAGGCCATAGCTGGCATAGCGAACGACGGTACGGCCGACGACCTCAGACGCCTCAGGGAATCCGTAGCCCAGGCCAAGGCCGAAGCCCAGGTCACATCGCGTCTTGCTGGAACAGATACTGTCAGGCAGGAGGCTGAATTCCTGGAGATGGCCGGAGGGGCTGAGGCCGAATCCGAGTTTATGAACGACATCTTCGGTGCAGACGAGGAAAAGAGTCCCAAGGAGAATGTCGCCCAGAAGACTGAAAAGCAGACACTTCCGGAATGACGTTTGAAAAATTAAAACAGGAGAACATAAAATGCGCAAGATACTGATCTCTGCATTATCAGCAGGAACAATCATGGTCTGGGGCTTGTCAATCATGGCCGCCGACAGGGCTCCCTTCACAATAGCTGTCAGCGAATATCCTTCCTGGAGCGGCACTTTCCTCACTGCCTGTGACATAGGGCTGATCGACGGTGCTGAAGGAAAAATGGGGCCCATTGAGAAAAAGTGGAATGTTGACATTGTGGTCAAGGATACCGACTACGACTCCTGTATCACCCTGTTTGTCAATGGAAATGTCGATGCGGCGTGTCTGACAAACATAGACAGTCTGGCTCCCAGCGTGACAAGAAAGGCTGTTGCTATTATTCCTACCTCCACAAGCGCCGGAGCGGATGCCTGTCTCGTCAGGCCTGGCATAAATACGGTTAAAGATCTGAAGGGGATCGTGGTCAGGGGACTTTCATCGAGTGTTTCAGAATATGCGTTCGACAAGTGTCTTGAAGCCCTTGGAGAGGATGCGAAGGCATATAAATTCGAAAGCCTTGATCCGGTGCAGGTCGGGGTCACATTGCAGAGTGAAAAGATCCAGGCGGGTATAACCTGGAACCCAGTTGTCATGGAGACGCTAAAGGCCGATCCCAAGATAAAACGCCTGTTTGACTCAAGCCTGATAAAAGGGCAAATCATTGACATGGTCACAGCTTCCCGGGACTCTCTTGGAAAGGAAGGCGGGAAAGATTTCGCCTGTGCCCTGATCGACACATATTATACCGTCTGCAGGCTGATGGACAATGAAAAGACCCATGACAAGACCTTGACGTCGATGGGAAAGCGCTTTGCCAATCTCGGTCTGAAGGAGATGCAGGTCATCGTGAAGGAGACACAATTCTATTCGACTCCCGAAAAGGGGCTGGAATTATTCAAGGGGCAGGAACTTCCCAAGGTGATGAAGGATCACGTTGTTCCGTGGGCTCTTGAGAAGGGGCTTGTCGAGAAAAACAAGATGCCCAAGGTCATATTCGGAAATGATCCCAGTGCGGAATTGTGCTTTGATCCGCAGTACATAGAGGCGGCAACCAAGAAGAAATAATACAAGTTCAGAAGATGACATGATTCACTGAAGCTATATCTTTAGGGAGAGCATATGATAGGCAAGTCGATATCCGAAAGAACTTCTTTCTTATTTTCGCTTGTCTTCATAATTCTTCTTGTCGGAGTATACACGTATCTCTCCCATCTCCAGCACAAAAGAAATGCCGACGACCGCACCATTCCGACCTGGTGGCAGCTTTGGGGAGGAATTGTCTTTCTCTGTGAAAAGCATGACGATGATGACAGCAACAACTCAGACTTGCTGGCGGCGGCAATGGCCGATGGCAAGATGGACGGCGCCCAGGTTAGCAGCAAAAAGGGATATCTCGAAGGGAGAATCCTGTGGGAGGCCTCCAAGGCGACTCTCGGCAGGCTCTTTGGTGGATTATCAATAGGTCTCATCGGCGGAGTCATCGTCGGAATCCTTATGGGATGTTTCCTGAAAATTGATGCCGCCCTTTCACCCGTAATGTATTTTTCATCGCGGATAATTCCGACTGCGGCAATGCCCATCTTTTTCAAACTGGCAGGGATTGACATGGAGATGTATGTGGCAATGATCGTCTTCGGGTCTATGCCAATTGTGACGCTGTCGGTGTCACGATATGTCCAGGAATTCCCCGACGAGCTGCGCTTCAAGTCATACACTCTCGGAGCTAGCAATTACGAAGTCATCACGACCGCCATATTCCCATATGTGCTTCCAAAAGTGTTTGAACTGGCGATCATAATGATTGGTCCGGCACTGGTCTACCTCATCGCTGCCGAGCAGATCGTCGCCGGCGAAGGGTTCGGATACAGGATCCGCATCCTGACCAAGGCGACCCGCTTCGAAGTGGTATATCCTCTAATTGTGATCCTGACCATATATGCCGGCGCAATCACCTACGTGCTCAAATATGCAAGCAGGATCATGTGCCCATGGTACAAAGACAAGGATGGAGCATAGCATGCTGGAATCAATATTGAAAATTGAGGGACTATCCCATTGGTTTGGAGAAAACAAGGTTCTTTATAACATCAACCTCGATATCAAAAGAGGCCAGATTGTCGGCATTGTAGGTCCAAGCGGATGTGGGAAGTCGACTTTGCTTAGGGCAATATTGGGCACTCACCTCCCAAGCCAGGGGAAAATAATAGTTTATGACGGTGAAACGTCAAAAGTGATTGACGGTCCAGGACGGGATAGGGGGATAGTCTATCAGCGATATTCGCTGTTCCCGCATCTGACCGCCCAGGAGAATGTCGCGTATGGCCTGATGGTCGACCAGACAAGCATTCCGGGCAGGACTTTCAAATATCTGGCATGGAGGGGCCTGAGGAAAAAGCATATGCAGCAGGCGGCAGAGATGCTCGAAAAGATGAAGCTTGGTGCGGCATTTAAGAAATTCCCCCCTGAAATGTCAGGTGGAATGTGTCAGAGAGTGGCCTTGGCGCAGGCCCTTATCATGAAACCGACAGTCCTTCTTCTCGACGAGCCATTTGGTGCCCTGGACGAGGCGACCCGCGAAGAGATGCAGAAGATACTCCTTATCCTATACGGGGAGAACAGCGACGCCATCAAGGCCGGGAAACAGCCTCCATACACGATGTTCCTGGTGACGCACGAGATAAATGAGGCCATCTACGTGGGTGACCGCGTGGTGGGACTGTCGCAGTACTGGAACTGGAAGGAATCGGGCCATGCCAGCTGCCCCGGAGCCACAATAGTCTATGACAAGGCTTCCCCCGTATTTGCCACCAAGAACGAACGCAACTTCCTTTTGTTCCGCGAGCAGAAGGAGGAGATAATCTGCACCGTCTTCAATCCAGAATCCTGTTGTTCCTACAAGGAATATACCACAGTGGTGGACAGGACAAAAATAATAGGGGGATGAGTGAAAGAAATAGCATACGACTTTGTCCGGAAGGCCGGACAGATCATAAATTCAGGACAGTCGAGGGCGCTTGTGCTCACCGGCAACATTACGGACCTGTTCTGCAGCAATGGAAAAGAGGGAGGGGACTATATTCCTCTCGTCGACCTTCTGGTGGACAGCTGGTCGGTATCAGGCACCATCCTGGTCATCTACGAACTCAATGGGCCAATACGCTTTCTGAACAAGGATGACGCCCAGAAAATGAAGGATGCCTGGGGGAAGTTGCACGATGATGAAAACCAGCATGCTATTGATCTTGCACTTGCTAGGACTAAGAAGAGAATCGCAGAACTGTCGCAAAATCCCCAGTATAGTTTCGATGAATGCCTGTCAAGAGCAAAGGGAAATCCTACTTATGCCCTAGAGTTGCTCAGGCAGATGTGCCTTTGCTCGCGGCTTGGCAAGGATGGAGTTCCGTTCCTGTGGGAGAATCTTGTCATCATAGTAGAGGGCGCGGATTTCCTCGTTCCTGAAGGGGAAATAAGCAGGCTGTCGGACGTGGATAGGCAGAGAGTAGCCATATGCATGGATTGGTTCTCCGACCCTGGATTTATAAATGGCAAAGATACGGTTGTTTTGCTGTCAGAGTCCATGAGCTTGATAAACAGCAAGATATCGCGACTGCCTCAGATCATCGAAATCGAGGTGCCGTCGCCAGACGAGGAGCAGCGGGCCCATCTCATCGGATGGTTCGGTAAATCACTCCCTGAAGGGAAGAAATTGAAATTATGGGACTCTCAGGAGACTCTTGCCAACATGACTGCCGGCCTCTCCGTTCACGCTCTCCTTCAACTCCTCCGGTATGCATGCTATAAGGATATCCAACTTGAATCCGGCGACGTGATAGCCAAAGTCGAGTCATACATCAAGGAGCAACTGGGCGAAGATGTGATTGAATTCAAAAAGCCGGAGCACACCCTGTCCGCAGTGATTGGCTTTAAAAAGCTCAAGCAGTTCATGAAGGATGAGTTCGTACCGCGAATACGTTCGACAGGGAAGAGCTCTCTTCCAGGAGCAGTGATAGGAGGTCCTATCGGATCAGGCAAAAGTTTCCTCCTGGAGGCCGTCGCGGGAGAGCTTGGCATCGTGGTCCTTGTCCTGAAGAATATCAGGAGCAAGTGGTTCGGTGAAACAGACGTCATCTTCGAGCGATTGAAAAGGATCATCTGCGCCCTTGACAAGTCCCTGATTTTCGTCGATGAGGCCGATACCCAGTTCGGAGGTGTAGGAGAGGATGTTCACGAGACTGAAAAAAGACTGACCGGCAAGGTACAGGCAATGATGTCCGATCCCCAGCTGCGTGGCAAGACTTCATGGCTCCTAATTACTGCCAGGATTCATCTGTTGTCACCAGACATCCGCCGCCCGGGCCGTGCAGGCAGCCTGATCATACCCGTTCTCGATCCCGAGGGCGAAGACATAGATGATTTCATGTCCTGGATGATAAAGCCGGTGTTCAAGGAAACAGAATCCTGCAGCAGCATTAAAGATGCGATAGAACAACTGAGGCCCCTCATCAAAGGATATTATTCTGCAGTTTTTGCCGAGCTCCGTTCCGACCTGATAGCCGCCACAGAACTGAAGAAGACCGACAAGTTGACGATAGAGGGCATAAGAGCCATCATGGAGGACCACATTCCTCCATGCGTCGAGAAGACACGCAAATACCAGACGCTCCAAGCACTGCTCAACTGCACGAGGCTGAGCCTCCTTCCGGAAAGCATAGAAAGAAGCAAGCTGGATGACAGGAGGGATGCCTGGAGGAGGGAACTGAAAATGCTCGAGGACGAAGGCTTCAAATGAAAAATGTGGCTGGACAGATACAAAAGGGTTCCGAAGAAGGTGGAAAGACCTATTTGTTCAACGAGAAGCACGATTCCAGCAAGCCGGCGCAGATCTGGAATTTCTGAAAAGGGCTCTCCAGGAAGGCGACACTCCAGCTCTGCTTGAGCTTGCAGTTGGATTCGAGGCCTATGATGAGCATATACGGAACGACATCTTTATGAAAGGTCTTTCTTTTGAAAAATTCGAGACCTTTGTCTCTGAACTTGCTCCCTTCGGATATGCCGTCAAATGCTATATGATGCAGAAGCCGGTGCCAGGAATATCTGACGAGGAGGCCGTAAGGGATATCTGGCAGGCCATTGACTATTTTTTGTACTATCTTGCGGTAGAATTGTACTATCATCAGACGACACCAGTAGACAAGCTTGAAAGTCATGAGAAACATAACCTGTTGATTATAAAAGGATATGAGGCTAAAAGACTGGAGCCAATGATCGGATTTGAACCGATGACCTGCTCATTACGAATGAGCTGCTCTACCAACTGAGCTACATTGGCGTGTGACCCGTCTTATCATAAAGCAGACAGAAATGGACACTTTTGCGGATGGAAAAATAGTCTGAATTGTCCAAAAGGCAAGCATTGGGAAACGAAAAAGCATATAAGGGAATCTCTGGAAATTTTCAAATACGATGTACGAAATGCAGTTTTTTTACGCTTTTAGGTATAAATGCAGGAATTTGAATATTGGAAATACAATAACCGAAACATAAGGAGAACAGGCAATGAGGTACAAATTGATTTTGTGGGTGATGGCGGTTACGACAGGATTCATGTTCTATTGTGCGGCGGATAACTTTCAGGATACTATAAGGTCCGGAGAGGAAAAGCAGATAGCCAAGGATTTCAAGGGAGCCCGTGAAGAATATGCGAAGGCGCTGGCAGACGCGCAGGACCAGAATCAGAAACTCGATGCAACCAACCGGATCGCCTACACATACAGGCTCGAAAACGATATTGCTAGCGCAAAGGCTGAGTATGTGAAAGCACTGGACATCGGAGAACTCAATGCGGACCAGAAGGCATATATCCACATGTCCATCTCCGAGATGTGCCAGCAGCTTAAGGACTTTGACGGCGCCAAGAAAGAACTCGCGAAGATAGACCTTCTGGACGGTGTCAATGCCTCCCTCAGGGTGGAAGTGATTCGTCGCGTAGGTGGCATACTTCTATGGTCTGAAGGAAAATATGCTGAGGCGCGCAAAGTATACGAGACAGCCGCAGCTTCGCCCGACGCTACTCCGGATCAGAAGGCCGACTCGCTGTATCGCGCAGGCGAAAGTGCAGTGAATGCCAAAGACGCAGAAGGAGCCAGGGAAAGTTTCGGCAAGGTCCTCGCCATGACCGAACAGTTCAATCCCTACTACAAATATATATCGCAGATGTACCTTGGAAATATGCTGTTTGACTCGCGTGATTATGCCGGAGCCAGGAAGGAATATGCAAAAGCTATGGCGCTTGAGGGGGCCAATGCCGACTGGAAATTTGGCGCACAGATGCGCATCGCCGAATGTTTCCAGAACGAGAAGAATGATGCCGCAGCGCTTGAAGAGTGCGACAAGGTTGCCACAATCCAGGAACTTTCGGCGGACAACAAGGCCCGCACCATGGTTCGCAAGTCACAGATTCTTTTCTCCAAGAGCGATTTCGCCGGAGGAATCAAGGAGCTTGAGAAAGGACTTGCGATTGACGGCGTAACAACAGGTATGAAATGGGAACTGATGTGGAATATCGCCATAGGTTACGATGGAATGAAGGATCTGGCAAAGGCCCGTGAAACTATGGCAAAGGTGATGGACATTGCCGACCTGGGACCGGACCAGAAGGCAAGCGCCTGTTCACGTACCGGTGAATTTTTCGAGAGGGAGAACAAATTTGACGAAGCCATGGAATCGTACAAGAAGGGATTGGCTGTCGAGAAAACTTCCTGGGGACAGAAATATGATTCACAGTGCAGGATCGGCAATCTTCTGTCAAGACAGCAGAAATGGGCCGAGGCCAGTGAGGCGTTCTTGAAATGTCTAGAAATCGAGGGTATCGATGCGGACCGTATCTCCCAGGCTCAGAGTCAGGCTGCAAGGATGATGGCGCAGGCCAAGAATTTGACCGGCGCAGTCGGCATTATCGAAAAGGCGCTGGCCGTAAAGGGAGTCAATCCCGACCAGCAGGCCGGCATTTGCCGTCAGCTGGCGGAAATGCAGTGCAATAACAAGGACTTTGCCGCTGCGCGGGCGACTCTGCAGAAGGCCATGGATATTGAAAAGATCAGCACTGACGCCAAGATCAATAACCTGTGGCAGCTGGGCAATATGCAGATGAATAATGAAAGGGACGATGTGGCGGCGGCTGAGTCGTTCAATAAGATCATTGCGCTCGAAGGAAACAGTCCTGACTGGAAGGTTAACGCCTACAACGGATTGGCACAGATCAAAATGAATGCCAAGGATACTGATGGTGCCAAGGAGGTATATGCCAAGATTCTTGAGATTCCTCAGATCAGCAACGAACAGAAGGCGTGGGCCCTATTGAGAAGAGGCGACGTCATTGCAAACGGCGGCGACAGCAAGGCAGCTATTGAGGAGTACGAGAAATCGCTGGCAATTCCTGGCACAAGCCTCGGGCCGCAGTGGGAAAACTACTCCCGCATTTTCAACCAATATGCCAATGCCAAGGATTTTGCAGCCGCTAAGGGCACAGTCGTCAAGATGTTGGCCTTAAAGGATATCCAGCCTGACCATATGGCGCAGTGCTCAATGCGTTTGTCGGATCTGCTTCTGGCCGATCAGAAACAGGACGAAGCCAAGGCCGAAATCCAGAAGGCGATCGACCTTAAAGGTACCAGCGTATGGGTGTGCTATGATCTTAGACTACGTCTTGGAAGCATTTGTTCACAGCAGGGCACCCAGGATGTTGCCAGGATAGAATATGCGAAGATCAACGACCTGAAGGATGCTAACGCCGATATGAAAGCCAATGCCGCCTGGCGTATCGCCGACACCTTCCGCGCCGAACAGAAGCTGGATGATGCCAGAAAAGAGCTGGCAAAGGCTCTTGAGATCCCGGATATGTCCCCTTATTGCCAGTCTATAACGATCAACAGCATTGGCGATACTTTCCAGAATGAACAGGCATGGGCTGCCGCCCGTACGGAATATGAAAAGATTCTGGCGATCAAGGATGTCCCGACTGATCGCAAGGTGGATGCCCAGCGCAAGATAGCCGATACTTATAATGCAGAGAACAACAAGCCTAAGGCCAGGGATGCCTACAATGTTCTGATCGGGATGGAGGGATGTCCCGAAGACTGGAAAGTGAATGCCCTGAAATACATTTCTGAGAATCAGTAGTAAATATTCACTGAAGTATGTCCTTCAGCGAATATTTACCTGATCTCGCTTATTGAATTCAACGCATCTTCAACGGTCTTCTGCCATTTTTCCATGTCTTCCTCGGAAATATCTGCGGGAATTCTTATCGGATCTCCAAGCCTGAGGGTAACTTTTGCCCAGGGCTTGGGGATCTGGAACCTGTCCCAGCTCCTTACTTCCCAATAGGATGAGTAATTGATTGCGACCGGAAGTATCGGATATCCAGTTTTGCTCGCAAGGGCTATCGGACCTTTGCTCATCTTGTAGCGCGGTCCGCGCGGTCCGTCAGGAGTTATGCTTATGTTGCACTTTTCATTTAAATACTTCAATGCATCGGTAAAAGCGACAAATCCCTTTTTGGAACTTGAGCCCCTGACACTTTTTATTCCGAAGAGACGGCATACGTCGGAGACATACTGTCCGTCACGGGAGGAACTTATCATTGCCACTGTCTTGCGCCTGATATGGCTTTTGAACATGGGAGGGAAGAAGAGGAGCCTGTTATGCCAGGTCACAGTTATAAACGGGAATTTCTCCGGATCGATGCAGCTGTTCGGATCAATGACTTCCGTCCGCATGCACATTTTCGAGAGTTTTATGAGGGAGACAGGAAGTATGAAAAGGAAAGTGGGGAGTTTCCTGATGTTCCTGAATTTCTTCTTTAGGTATTTGAACATTGATATTTATCCATGAAAATACTATCGTATGGAAAATCTTGTTAAAACCCACAGGCAAGATGCCTGTGTTACATTTTAAACTCGAACACAAAGATGAATAAATGAATTTCCTGACTGAAAAAGAAATAATAGACCGGATAAACGAGCTGCGCAAGCAGAAGAACGCTATTATCATCACTCATAATTATCAGCTCGGGGAAGTTCAGGACATAGCTGACTTCACCGGGGACTCCCTCGAACTCAGCATGAAGGCGGCTGACACGGACGCCGATGTGATAGTGTTCTGCGGCGTGAAATTCATGGCGGAGACAGCTGCAATCCTTTCACCACGGAAAACCGTCCTGCTGCCTGTAATGGAATCAGGATGCCCTATGGCCGATATGGCCGATGCTGAAGATCTCATCAAGATGAAGAAAGAGCATCCGGACGCTCTGGTGGTCACTTACGTCAACAGTTCGGCTGAAGTGAAGGCCCTGACTGATGTCTGCGTGACTTCGGCTAACGCCCTGAAGATAGTTTCATCGCTTCCGTCCGACAGGGAGATCATCTTTGTGCCTGACAGGAATCTAGGGGCCTATGTCCAGAGGAAGACAGGAAGGAAGATGATACTGTGGCCGGGATTCTGTCCCACGCACATGAGGATAACACCACAGAGCATCATCCAGAAGAAACAGGAATATCCTGATGCGAAGGTCATGATCCACCCCGAATCCAGGCTGGACGTGCTGGATCTTGCCGACGAGGTGCTCAGCACCGGGGGTATGTGCAAATTCGCGAAGAATACTGATGCGAAAAAGATAATTGTCGCGACTGAAATCGGGTTGATCTACAGGCTCAGGAAGGAGAATCCTGACAAGATGTTCATACCAGTGACCGAACAGGCGGTATGCCCGAACATGAAGATGCACAGGATAGACAATGTCCTGGAATCGTTGGAGAAGATGAGGTATAAGATCTCTGTCCCCGAGAATGTCAGGGTCCCTGCGGAAAAAGCGATACGGAAGATGCTGGAGATGTCGAAATAATGTAGCACAGGCATCTTGCCTGTGACGTATTTTTAAATTTACCAGGACACAGGCAAGATGCCTGTGCTACATTATTGCCCCGAGCGCCAGTAGCCTCGGGGCGATCCGTCAAATCAGACCCAATTCCACGATTCTTTTTTCTGCAGCAGTCCATTTTTTGATCAGATCCGAACCTTTCCCGGGGATGTAGTCCTCGAATTCGAATCCAGGGCATACAACAGCGGAGAACAAGCCCCAGGATTTCTGGTCCTTCAGTACTGTGGCCTGCCAGGTGCCTGCAGGTATAATGCTTTGCGGGCGTTCATGTTCTGCGATATTCGCACTTAAGCGCAACAGCTTTATAATAAACAACAAGCAATAATGATGGCTCTTTTTATTGTTTTATTTATGTAATTACAATAAGCCGTGGCACGGTATATTATAATTAAATAACAAGGAGGTGCCATGAAGGAATCGGAAATCAGGGGAAAGCAGGAGGGATGGGAAGATTGGCACCTCTGAAATGATATTCCTTTTCATGTCGGTGGCCTTCAACACCGAGAAGAGAAGCATCCAGAAGATATTGAGGCAGTGCTCCTTTGATTCCGGAGAGGACTGGTCCGTGTCGCCGGCCGGATTCTGCAAGGCCAGAGCGCGCTTTTCCCCTAAGCCATCTGCATAGGCTCTTCGGATGTCTTGTCGCAAGGCTTGAAAATCTCCTGGCCGGTGACAAAAACAGATGGAAGGGCTTCCGCCTGGCCTGCGCCGACAAGACAACGCTGGCACTGCCAGAAGGCCGACTCGTTCGAGAAGGAACTCATTTCAAAGCTCATCGCAGTCTGCCTTGTCAGGCTCGCCTCGGCAGCCTCCTCGAACTCGCTAGGACTCATGCCTTCGGACATAAGTTTCTCAAAGGTATTTGCCGAGGTGAAAATCTTCCTGCGGAAAATCACCTCCGCAA
>JANYBI010000372.1 GCA_025360875.1 Lentisphaerota bacterium | reverse complement strand
CAGATATATGATGTTTGAATCGCAGTCGGCTATCGAAGACACCTTGAAGCTCTTGGTCGCCATGAAAAGACCGACTGCTGAAATAAGGAGCATCGGTTCGGCTGCCATCATCTGGAGGAGTTCGCGTTCAGCACCGATAAAGCTGTACGGGGAATTCGTCGAATATGCGGCGAGCACAAGAAAAATATCGGCGAGGGTGAAAGCGAAAATGACAAGCAGGAGATCCTGTCCGGTAAAGAAGAGTATTCCACTGGCGATCATGAAGACGAGATAGCATATGAGGTAGAAGCTGTGGTAGAACTGGTTGACCATCAGGTTCTCCTTTTCGAAAAGCTTCAAGACATCATAGAAGGGCTGAAGGACGGGAGGACCGTAGCGGCCCTGCATCCTGGCGGTTATGATACGGTCGAAGCCGGAGAAAAGGCCACACACAAGGGGAGTCAGTATGATGAAAGCAAGTGTCGCAATTAAAATTTTCATAAGGTTATCCTGCCCAGCCAGACTATCGTGAACGTGGCTATTATGAGTATTGTTGAAACAACGACGCTGAGATTGAAGAGTCTTGATTCACCAAAGAACTTCTCAATGTAATAATTGCTCATCTTCCATTCCCTGGGCCCGAGGGAACCGGTGAACTGCGAGTGGTTGTCCTTGATTCCCGCACCGCAGAGATATGGTTCCGTGTTCCGGAGTTTTTTCCAGTTGAAGAAGAATGCGACCGGAACCAGGAGAATCAGGCCGAGAAGTATCGCGACCATGATTATCTGTTCCCTGTTCATGACAGGATCCTTTACATGCAGCAGAGGTTCAATGAAGAATGAGCCGATAAGCGGGAAGAGGGCGCAAGCGCCGATTGTCATGGTGGCTAGCGAGTATAGGACAAACCATTCCTCCCTGGGAATTTTGCTTTCGGCGTCTGAAGCCACATTTGTGATTGCAATGATCTTGCCCATCCATTTACCCCAGAAGAAAAGTGTCGCCGAACTGCCGAATATGACGGCTATTGGCAGGAAGGGATTGCTGACCACCAGCGCCTCGAGGGCGGCCCATTTGCTGATCAGCATTCCAAACGGGGCGAGGAACATTCCGGTTATTCCTATGAGCATGACCATCGTTATCCTTGGCATCTTGGAAATAAGGCCATGCATGTCTTCTATATCCCTGCTGCCAATCTGGTGTTCCACCGTTCCGACTGTCAGGAACAGGAGGGCTTTGGCCACTGCATGGAATATGACGAGGAGGATTGCCGCCCACAAGGCGAGGTTTGAGCCCACGCCTGCGCAAAGGACAATCAGTCCGAGGTTGGCGATAGTGGAATATGCAAGAACTCTTTTGGCGTTACTCTGTGAAATTGCAAGGCATGAACATGAGAGGAAACTCACGGCCCCGATGATCGCGATCAGCAGCCCCGGTAGCGTGTCCTGCAGCGAAGGCGCAAGCTTTATGATGACATATACTCCGGCCTTTACCATTGTGCTTGAGTGAAGCAGTGCTGACACGGGAGTGGGGGCGACCATAGCTCCCAGAAGCCAGCCTGAGAACGGGAACTGGGCTGATTTTGTCAGGCCGGCAAAGGCTATGAGTATTACTGGAAGCATGATGGCGGCGGACTTGCCGGAATTCAGGAGATCGTCGAGTTCAATTACCTTGAGGCACGTGGCGCAGTATGCTATGGCTATGGCGAAAGCGAGACCGCCCAGGAGATTCATCCACAGGGCCCTGAAGGCGTTGTTTACAGCCTCCTCGGTACCGGAGTAGCCGATCATTATGAACGAGCAGATAGTCGTGACTTCCCAGAAGAAGTAGAGCCATACGAGATTGTCCGCGAAAATTATTCCAAACATCGCCGAGAGGAACAGGAACATGGTGAAGAAGAAAAGCTTCTTCCTGTCCGGAACATCATGGTGGTGATGGTGGTACTGGTCCATGTATCCTATTGAATAGACGCAGATGAGTGTTCCGATGACTCCGATTATGACCGCCATTATCAGGGAGAGGTTGTCGTAGAAGAAGACATGCTTTGTGCTTACATCATGGAGTTTGCCGCTCAGCTCTGTCCAGAGCACGATTCCGGTCTGGACGATGACTAGCAGGGGAATCCAGTATTTATGGAAAGGAAGCTTCCTGCAAAGATAGAGTATTGAGCAGGCCAGGACAAGTTCGCAGGCCAGGAGGATATTGTCGAGGAAATGGAAGGCCGAGTTGACAAAATGCGGTGCGTCCTTATTTGCGGTGAAAGCCAGGTCGACGGATATGATGGCTATGGCGATCGCTGAAATTATGATTATCCCCCTCCGGACTATTGTGGATTCCACCAGCAGCATGAGGACTGCCGACAGGAGCGGGAATAATATCAAAAAGGCAATGAAAGCCATATGTTTTTTCCTGTTATAAAATTAACAACAAAATAGGAAGGGCATAAGTTAAGGCATGGAAACAATATATCAATAGTAAAAAAAATATTTTTCAATACCTTTTTTATATTTTTTGAATTACCGGGAATTTTCAGGATATTTATAGAAGGCCGCACACGTGCCTTCACTGCTCACCATGCACGGGCCGACAGGATTTGAAGGAGTGCACTTCTTTGCGAAAAGAGGACATTCAGGGGGATTTATCATGCCTTTGAGCACATCGCCACAGCGGCATCCCTTCTTTTCCTTTGGACAGGCAATCGGCATTCCAAAACGTTTTTCCGCGTTAAATCCGGAGAATTCCTTTCTTATGGACATGCCGCTCAGAGGAATCATCCCAAGACCGCGCCAGGTCGAATCGGCTGGTTCAAGATATCTGTTTATGAAAGCCATCGCCTTCACGTTGCCTTCATCTTTGACAACTCTCGAATAGTTGTTTTCAACCTTTGCCACGCCGCTGATAACCTGTGAAAGGATCAGTTCAATGCCCGAGAGTATGTCGAGCGGTTCAAACCCGGCTATTACACAGGGCTTTCCGTATTTGGATGCAAACGGCCTGTAGGCATCAGTTCCTATTATTGCGCTGACGTGTGCCGGACATAGGAATGCGTCAATCCGAAGCTCGCTGTCTGAGGCAAGCGCGGCCATTGCCGGAGGAATAAGCTTGAAGGAGGTGAGCGTGCTGACGTTTGGGATTTTTCCAGTGCTTGCAGTGGCCACTATGTTGATTACAGGACCTATTGTCGTCTCAAAGCCGACACCCAGGAAAACCACTTCCGAATCCGGATTTTTCCTTGCGGACTCGATCGCCGATTCCGGTGAATAGCATGTCTCAATTCTTGCGCCAGACGCCCTGGCCCTCGAAAGACTGGTGGTTGAGCCCGGAACATTCATCATGTCGGAAAATGTCACGATTATCTTTCCCTTTGCGGCAAGTTCGAGGGCGGTGTCGATGTATCCTGCGGGAGTTACGCAGACTGGGCAGCCAGGACCGCTTACAAGCCTTATGTTTTCCGGAAGGAGGTTTTTTATTGCGAATCTCGCAATCGACATGGTATGCGTGCCACAGACCTCCATTATTGTGACTTGGCGGTCGAGTCCTGCGGCAAGACTCCTTATCCTGCGGCCAATTTCAGCTGCCGTATCGGAATTTCTGAATCCGTCGACGTATTTCATGTTTTATTTGCCTTCATCTGAGACGTTTTCAGCCAGTTCACGGAAAAGCGCCAGCTGTTTTTCAGCTTCTTCAACATTGAATTTCTCAATCGCGAACCCCGCATGGATTATAACGTAGTCGCCGATGCACGGGTTTTCTATCAGGGACAGGTTCACATCGCGTTTTACGCCATCGAAATCCGCGGAACCGGTGCTTCCATCGGAACTTATTGAGATTATTTTCATTGGGACAGCAAGACACATGATAATTTCCCGATTTAGTTATTTAAAGAGTTATTCAATCATTTAAAGGAACCTGATTTACAAAGCATAATATATGCCATTCAAGAAAAGAGCCCGGACACTGTAGATTATAGCGTCCGGGCCCTGATTTTCAAGTTTATGCGGAAATTCCCTTATTCCTCAGGGATTCTCATGCAGTAGAATGACCGGTAGACGAAAACAAGAGCTATGGTGAAAAACACCGCGGCTATTGCCATTTTTATGCCTGTGTCATGCATTGTAACTGCGATTTCAACAGCAAGAAGGCCGAAGAGCGTCGTGAATTTGATGACCGGGTTCATCGCAACGGAAGAAGTGTCCTTGAACGGATCGCCGACAGTGTCGCCGACAACGCTCGCTTCATGGAGCGGTGTGTTTTTCTGACGGAGGTCGACTTCGACTATTTTCTTCGCGTTGTCCCATGCGCCACCTGCGTTTGCCATGAATATCGCCTGATAGAGCCCGAAGAAGGCAATACCGATGAGATATCCGACAAAGAATATGGGGTTGAAAAATGGGAGGGCGAGTGCGAAACAGAATATCGCGATGAATATGTTCCACATTCCCTTCTGGGCG
>JANYBI010000344.1 GCA_025360875.1 Lentisphaerota bacterium | reverse complement strand
GCCGAAGGTAAATAAATTTTCTTAACTTGACCAGAGTTTTTCACCGGTATTATCATTTTCAGCAAACATTGAAAGTGTAGATACCAGTGAAATTTGAAATTCATAAAGACGCCAATAAGTTGCAGAAATGACAGTAAGATTGGGAGAGATTTGACATGGATAATAAAAAGGTCGTCTTGAAGGATCCTGAGGCGTTGTTCAATGATTTCACCAAGGAGGACCCCTGGCGGATTTTCAGGATAATGGCCGAATTTGTAGAGTCTTTCGAGAAAATGAGCGTCCAAGGCCCTCTGATAACCGTTTTCGGTTCGGCGCGCACCAAGCCGAATGAGACCGAATACAAGGAGGCGGTTACAATGGGCAGGCTGCTTGCGGAGAACGGGTATGGCGTTTTGACTGGCGGTGGACCCGGGGTCATGGAAGCGGCAAACAAGGGTGCTCAATCTGCAGGCGGAGTGTCGGTCGGCCTTAACATCGAGCTGCCGATGGAACAGGACGCGAATCCGTATCTGACGACACAGGTGGATTTCCGATATTTCTTCATAAGGAAAGTCAACTTTCTCAAATATTCCCTGGGTGTCGTGGTTTTTCCGGGAGGTTTTGGCACCCTGGACGAAATGCTTGAGACTCTGACGCTGCTCCAGACTGACAAGATCAACAGGATTCCGCTTGTGCTTGTAGGTGATGATTTCTGGCGGCCGCTGATAAAATGGTTTGAGACCACACTCGTGGATGAAAAAAAGATAAAGGAGTCCGATCTTGATTACTTCAAGGTTGTCGATACGGCTGAAGAGGCCATGGACCATATCCTTGGCATCCACCGGAAAAAAGGGCTTGTCCATACAGTTAAGAAATAAAATTCCAGATGTTTTCGGACAAATGTGATTTTTTTGCGGTTCCCTATTGCAATCTTGTTTTGAAAATCGTATAATTGGTTGAGTGTTGTGGTGAATTTTTGTTTTTGGCTGGGAAAGGGAAGGGGAATTCGATGCTTCTGACCAGAAATAACCGCTGGGTGCCGCTGCTATCATTCTTCCTCCTGACTGTCGGCATATCTGCGCTGGGCTTTTATTTCTATCATTCCACCGCGGTTGAGTTCCATAGGCAGTCGCAGGATCAGCTATCCTCGGTTGCAAGCATGAAGGTGAAAGAGCTCTTTGACTGGCGGCAGGAACATTTCCATGATGCTGAAGTTATCCTCCAGAACAAGGATATCCTCTCGAAGATCAGGCAGATTATTGATGATTCATCCGCAGTTGCGCCGGAATCCCTGAGATGGGAGCTGGGTGCGGTCGCAAAGACATACGGATACTCATCATCCCAGATTTATGACGCCTCCCTGAAGCTGAGGCTCTCGACCAGTAAGTCACCTTACTCATACGAAGGGTTCAGGGAACAGCTCCGGGAAGTCTTAAATTCAAAACGTCCCAAATTCTCAGATTTCTATTTTATCCCTGACGCCGGACAGAGCTGCTTTGACCTTATTGTGCCGATCATGCGCAAGGACGATGACGGCAGTTCCGTTTCATCGGGGTTGCTTCTGCTCACCGTAGACAATTCCAGATTCATAACGCCGCTTATCCAGTCATGGCCGACTCCCAGCACGAGTGCAAAGGTGATGATTGCAAAATTCACGGGGGACGAGATTCTCCTGATGAACGAGATGGATCAGAGCAGGAATGCGAAGCTTTCATACAAGCGTCCCATTGGCGGAAAATACTCACAGGGTTTCGGCGGGGATACCAAAAACGAGGGCGTCTTCGAAGGGTATGACTACAGGGACAGGAAAGTCCTGAGGGCGGTGAAGCATGTCCCTGAATCGCCGTGGTACATCATAGCGCAGATCGACACTGAGGAGATATATGCGCCGCTGAGGGTAAGGGCCTGGGCGATGGCCGTATCCTCTCTCTCTCTGATCCTTATCTGTAGCATAAGGCTGATTTTCTGGTGGGAGAATGTCAAGAACGATATGTATCGGCAGATAATCAGGAACATACGGCAGCGTGAGACCGCTGAAGCCTCCCTTAAGAAGAGCGAGGACAGGATATCCAGGATAAACGAATGCCTCCTGGGACTCGGCAACGACTATGTTGAAAATGTGAACAAACTTACGGCGCTTTGCGGGGAGCTTACAGGAGCGACATGCGCGCTTTACAACAACATGCAGGCGAATATGCTCTATTCGATAGGCCAGTGGAGGACGCCTCCCGACTACAAGTCCAGCGACAAGGCCGAAGGCCATATCTGCTATGATCTTATCCGGAGAGGGGGCGAAAGGGATGTGATGTATGTTCCGGATCTTTCAAAGACCGACTATGCCACGACGGATCCCAATGTGAAAGCCTACAAGCTCCAGTCCTATCTCGGACAAATTGTCAAATGCGAAGGGCGTCCAATCGGCTCGCTATGCATTGTATTCCAGCAGGAATTCATGCCAGGCGATGCCGACTACAAGATACTCGGCGTGCTGGCGACTGCGATCGGAAACGAGGAAAGGAGCCTCCTCTACGAAAAGGCGCTTAACGCGAGCATTGAGCGCTTCACGCAGATCGCCGACAATGCCGGCGAATGGATATGGGAGGTCGATACCAACGGAATGTTCACCTATTCCAACCGTGTCGTTGAAACTATCTTCGGATATCAGCCTGAGGAGCTGGTCAGGAAAAAACATTATTCCGACTTTTTCGCGCCGGAGGACAAATATATCCTTGTGAAAGGCTTCGGTGAAATACTGAAGGGGAGGAAGCCTCTTAAGAATTATATAAATTGCAATGTCCACAGGAACGGCAGAAAGGTTATTTCCGAGTGTACCGCAGTCCCCTTTTACAGCCCTTCAGGAGTTTTCCTGGGTTATCGTGCGGTCGAGTTCGATATTACTGAAAGGAAGCAGCTCGAGGAGGAACGTCTCAAGGTGCAGACCTTGAAGATAGTTGAACTGCTTACAAGGGGGATTGCCCATGACTTTAACAACCTGCTGGCTTCGATACTGGGAAATATTTCGGTCTTGAAGGCAATGATTTCGGACAACAGGCAGTCGCGCAGGATACTGGATGATGCTGAACATGCCTGCATCCTTGCAAGAACGCTCACAGGGAAGCTTATGACCTTCGCGAAGGATTCGAAAACCGAGAAGAAGACAATAAATATCTGCGCTTTCATTGAAGACACAGTGACTTTCGCCCTCAGGGGGACGACTGTTGCGTCCAAGTTCAAGTTTGCTGATACGAAAGTAGCCGTGGAAGCGGATGAGGCCCAGATGAACCAGCTAATAAGCAACATCGTAATCAACGCCGTACAGGCGATGCCCCAGGGAGGCGCGCTTGATGTCGATCTTTCGGTTGTAAATGTCGCGGAACGGGAGATTCCCGGACTTGGCACAGGAAGATATGCGAGGATTTCGTTCAAGGATACCGGTGTTGGCATTTCAGCTGAAAACCTCGGCAGGATATTCGATCCGTATTTCAGCACGAAAATACGCGGTAGCGGCCTTGGTCTTCCTACAAGTATGGCAATCATTAAAAACCATAACGGCACTATCATTGCAGAATCGGAACTGGGGAAGGGGACATCTTTATTTGTCTATATTCCAGTTTCCGAACTGGCTCTGCCTGCAAATGTCGCCGTTGAAATGGGACAGCTTAAGGAGAATAAATTCAACTCGAGGATCCTGATAATGGACGATGAGGCCATGGTCAAGGACATGCTGACCAGGATATTGGAATATTTCGGTTGCGAGGTTGTCCAGTCATCCCATGGCATGGAGGCCCTGGATTTATACAGGAACGCCATGGAGAAGGGGAAGCCTTTCCATCTGGTGATCATGGATCTGACTATTCCTGGCGGGATGGGGGGCAGGGAGACGATAGTCGAGCTTCTCAAGATGGATCCCTCCGCCAATGCAATAGTTTCAAGCGGATACAGTGTGGACTTGCCGGACTACAGGCAGCTCGGGTTCAAGGCGATTGTCAACAAGCCATACACCCTCAACGAACTTGACAAGGTGCTCAAAGAACTGCTGTGATCGAATTATGGAACTAACAGTAACCCCTCAGTCTAGTCTGGCATTTACTAAAAGCCTAACCACAGAGGACTCAGAGAAATTCACAAAAGCTGTAGAGTCTCGATGAATATGCTCTTCTCTGTGTACTCGAAACAACTTAAGATACTCAAGCCTTCTTCAATGCTTTAATATGAACGGGAATTTATCGTTGTTCGAGTGCACAGAGTGAAGAGTTAATTTCTTGAATCTCATCTGCTTATCCACATTCTTTCCGTCCTCTGAGTCCTCTGTGGTTACCAACGGAAAAGAGTGTGAGCTATTTGCAGGCTATAGAGGTCTTCTTCCATGCAGTGCGGCTGCAATTGTGGCGGAATCTGCATATGAGATGTCGGAGCCGGCCGGAAGCCCCTGTGCAAGCCGGGTGACATGCACGCTTTTCCTCTTGATCTCCTCGGCAATATAGATTGATGTCGCCTGACCCTCGACATCATGGCTGAGTGCAAGTATCACTTCCTTGACATGTCCCTCTTCAATCCTCTTTAGGAGATTCAGGATGTTCAGCTCGCCGGCACCTTTTCCTTCAAGAGGCGAAAGCTTCCCGCCGATCACATGGTAGACGCCCTTGAAAAGTCCGCTCTGTTCGATGCTGTGGATCTGGGACGCCTCTTCTACTGCGCAGATGATGGTCCTGTCACGGGCTGGACTTGCGCATATTCCGCAGACGGCGTCTGCTGATGAGAGATTGCCGCATTGCGGACAGAATGTCGTCTGTTTGCGAAGTTCGCAGACGGCTGTTCCGAATTCCAAAAGTTTCCCAGGTGGCCATTTCAGCATGGAGAATGCCATTCTTTCAGCGGTCCTTCTCCCGACTCCAGGCAGAGTCTTCAGCAGGTTTATGAGGTTCTGGAAACTTTCAGGATATTCATTCTTCATGTGTTGAAACCCCTGCGCTCAGAGTGAAAGCCCTGGCAGATCAAGCCCGCCTGTGACTTCAGACATTTTTTCCTTCGATTTCAATTTCACACCTTCGAGCGCGGCGTTGACCGCTGCTGTCACATGCTCCTGGATTATCTCCGGATCCGCGGTCTTGGCGCATTCATTCCTTATGGTGATCCTCCTTATCGTGAAGTCACCTCCGGCCACAGCCTCGACAAGGCCTCCTTCGCTTTCACCTTTGACTTCAAGCTTTGAAATCTCCTGCTGGACAGCAGCCATTTTTTTCTGCATGTCCTGCGCCTTCTGAAGAAGGTTCGCCATATCTCCAAGCTTTCCAAACATAATCCCACCCGTTAGTTGTTTTTGATTTTGTTTCGTGTTTCGGGCTTCGAATTTCGAATTTTATGTTCTCGCATCATCCCCTCACATCGACGATCTCACCGTTGAAAAGCTCAGTCACCGACCGGACATATTTATTTTCGCGGACTTTGGCCCTGACTTCGGCAAGATCCCTCTGCGACTGGCGTGGCAGTTCATGCGGTGATACTATGCCGCTTTTCCTGTCAATCCTGACAGACGCCTGTTTTCTGCCGCATATCCGATGCAGGCAGTTATCAATTGTATGGATGTCACGGAGAATCATCGCCACATGCGCCTCTTCAAATTCCTGATCGTACATTATTGACAGGACGCCATTCTCCCATTTTTCAGGTATTCCCTCCTGCATATATGTCTTCAGCATCGGCTTCAAGGTATGATCCATTTCGGATATGATCTTGTGCCAGAGTTCATCAGGCTTGAAATTTTCGGACGCAGGCTCGGGAGTTCTCCTGGGCGCATTCTGGACTGGTGCGGCTGGCTGGGCTTTTGGCACTTGCTGAGGTGTTGGGGCAGGCGGGGGAATTGGTGCTGCCTTGGGCCTGATCTCAGGCGTCTTCGGGATAACTATCTCAGGTGAATCGTATGATGCCGCCGGTTCCCTTATGTTCTGGGGCCTGCT
>JANYBI010000341.1 GCA_025360875.1 Lentisphaerota bacterium | reverse complement strand
CGGCGCGCCGTGGGGGCTCAGCAGATCGATCTCGGTGGGCATAATATCCTGTACAAAAAGATTCCTTCCTATGAAAAGCGAATATAGCCTCTGGTTGCAGACCGATGCGTCTATCAGTCCCGGGAACTCAGGCGGGCCGCTGGTTAACATCGATGGCACTATCGTTGGAATAAACTCGCTGGGATCGACAATGGGCGGAGACATGGGTTTCGCGATTCCGGCCGAGACAATCATGCAGATCATCCCGCAGCTCAGGGAATATGGAAAAGTCAACTGGACCTGGACCGGCCTCCTGCTCCAGCCTCTCAAGGATTTCAAAAGAAACACATATTTCAATGCATCTTCAGGGGTGATTGTTTCCGGAACCGAACAGGAAAGCCCGGCACGGCAGGCTGGAATATTGTCCAGGGACAGGATCGTCAAGATCAATGGCGAACCAATAACCGCCATTACCGAGGAGGATCTTCCCGACATAAGAAGGAAACTCGGCCTTCTTCCCAAGGGGAAACCGGTGACACTTGAACTTGAACGCGACGCCAAAATGACCACGGTCGAGTTCACGCCGCGCGAGAAAGGCGAAGTTGAAGGAGTCGAGCTTGACTGCCCCCGTTGGGATTTCACCGTCAAGACCATCAACCAGTTTGACAATCCCGAGCTTTACTTCTACAGGAAGATGGGAGTGTTCATATTCGGCATCAAATATCCGGGAAATGCGCAGCTCTGCGGCCTGCAGAGAAATGACATCATAATCAACATCGACGGCAAGGATGTCCAGACTCTCGACGATATCAAGGCAATCCACAAGACGACCGTAGAAAATGTAAAGGACAAGCCACGTATCATGGTGAATGTCCTCAGAAATGGTTCTCTTAAGCAGATAGTTCTTGAATTTTCGCGTGATTTCGAGAAATAATTTTTCGTGAAAAATTATAACGGAGGATATTGATATGTACAGGAAATTTGTTTTTCTGCTCGCCCTAGCATTTCTTGCAGCATTCGCAGTTTCATCCCAGGAAAACAAGGAACCTGGCGACAAGGATGGTTCCCAGAAGCTGAAAGCGATTTCCGATGCGATCATGCCTTCGACGGTCCACGTTGAGTACTATCTGAAATATGACAAGGGGGAGGAACCTGTCATCGCAGGCTACAGGTGTCCCAACTGCAGCAAGTTCCATGGAACCAACGCCGGTGAATACGTGAAGGAGAACCGTCCCGTCGAAATTCCTGGCTACCTCATTTCGGATACTGAGGTCATATCGCCCGACATGCTTACCCAGCCCAGGTTCATCAGCAAAATCAGGGTTTCGAATGGCAAGTCCGAGTCCATCGCAAAGATATCGGAATATGGAATCCGCCAGCAGGCTGTCATCCTCAAGCTGGAAAAAAACCTGGAAGACTCGAAGCCGGCGCAGATCAACGCTGATGCGAAAGGTCCCTTCTTCAATGTCGGATTCTCCATGGACAACGGGATGTGGCAGGTAAATGTCAAAGGGCTTGGGGGCGATATCGTGTCATATCCTGAAATTTCAGAGTTCGCCAGAAGGGCCATGCCGTCATCATTGATCGTGAACGAGAAAGGCGAGATTGCCGGCATATCGATGAACCCCGAGATAAAGGCCGATGATTCGTGGAAATGTCCGGTGTCAAAAATGGAGAAGATATCCCAGGCCCAGTTGGAAGCTGTTTTCGCCAAGATCAAGGAGACATGCGCCAAGAATATCGTAAGGGTCCAGATCAATTTCAGGAGCCCTCAGATCAAGAACGACACCAGGGACTCAATGCCCGGCAGATATTCCAACGACGACGATGAGGCCCAGCCTTTCGACACCGAACTCAATACCAAGGGCATAATGATCGACGGGAAAAAAGTCCTGGTTTTCGCAGGTATCAAACCGAAAATGACAGCCAGGCTTGAAAGCATCAAGGTCTTCACCGGAGACAGACAGACAGGGAAGCCCGCCGATTTCGTATGCTCCATGAACGAATTCGCCGCAATCGTCGCGGAGCTCAAGGAACCTTCCCAGACAAAAGGTTTTGATTTTTCAAATGAGGACATCCTGAAGCTGCGTTCAGTGCTCCTGCCGGCGGTACAGGTCAAGATCTATGGCGACAATCTTGTAATGAACTACCTTTACAACAGGATCACGGACTTTGCCATAGGATGGAAAGGGAACCGGTTCCCCGAACTTCCGGGCACTTCCGATGATATCTTCCTCTTTGATGTTGATGGAAAGCTCATAGCGGTTCCACTTGACTACAGGCCCCGCCTCTCTATGGACCGTTATTCCTCGTCTTACTCCCATAGCGATAAGAAGCTTCTGCCGGTATCATATCTTTCCGCCGCCCTCAAAAATCTTGATGCCAGTAAGAATGCGGCTAACATTCCTCTGAGCGAAAAGGATGAGAACAGCATATCCTGGCTGGGGCTTGAACTCCAGCAGCTCAATCCGAGCCTCGCCCGCATGAACAAGGTCTCCGAACTTACGAAAAACGGTAGGAACGGCGCTGTCGTTTCATACGTGTTCCCGGATTCACCGGCTGCAAAGGCTGGCATAAAGGAAGGGGACATCCTCATCAGCCTCTACCTCGAAGACGATCCCGCACCAATAGAAATCCGGGCGGAAGAACAGCAGATGCGTGACTTCCCCTGGGCGGAATATGACCGGATACCCGACATGTATTTCCAGCGCATACCGATCCCGTGGCAGACCCTGGAAAACTCTCTCAACTCATTCCTTACCAACATCGGATTTGGAAAGAAATTCACTCTTGAATACTGTTCAGGCGGCAAGATCATCACCAAGGAATTCACTGTTGAAAAAGCTCCCGACTATTATGATACCGCTGAAAAATACAAGTCTGACTTCCTGGGACTTACCGTAAAAAACCTTACCTGCGAAGTTCGCAGATATTTCCAGAAGAAACCTGACGAACCCGGAGTGATAGCCTCGAAAATAGATCCCGGCAGCAAGGCGTCGGTCTCCGGACTCAAACCATACGAGATTATCACCCAGGTAAACGGCAATCCCGTCTCCAACGTCAAGGAATTCGAGGAACAGATCAAGGACAAGACCGATCTAAGCTTCGGCGTTTCCAGGATGGCGACCAACCGTACTGTCAAAATCAAGATGACCAATGGCAAGGACGCCAAGCCCGCGGACGGCGAGAAGGGGAAATCAAAACCCGAGGTCGGTCCCGTCAAGGCCCCTGCTCCGACGCCAGAACCAGAGGAATAAAATTGAACCGGACAGAGGAACAACCGAATAATCGAATGACGAGCAATCGAATTATGAAGTAATTCTGGAGCGCCGGCCCTGGTCGCCTATGGCGCCGCCGAAGTAGGGTGTCGGACTTAAGGTTATTCGTTTGTAGTAGCTCGTGTTCGAGCGTTCTTAATGGAATCTGAAAACGCCAAAGAACGCGCAAACATGCGCTACTACGAGCCAAATCACCTATATTTGAACTCATTTCTAAGTCCGACAGGCTCCGAAGGCGGGTAAACGTCCCGCCGGCAATTCATATTGCAGACTGAAAGGTGCTGAATAAAAGGAAATAAATGTTTTCAAACATATTTATATTCTTTATAGCCATTTCCTTTGTATCACTCCTAATAGGACCAACTGCAATATGGTTCTTCTATATGCGTCCCTACATCAGAAATAAAAGGGGAAATCCGGCAAATGGCGCAAATTGGGGATATTCCCAGCTATTGGATTTATCAACTATTATCGCCATTTGTCGCGACTCACATGAGAGAATACCTTGGTTTATCTACATTTGGGGTGGCATTAACCTTATCTGGGTCTTTTTACTAACTTCTCTCATCCTCATATTTAAGAATATGCATTAATTTTATATAAGTAAATCCGGAGCCAATCCGTATAACCTTATGCCATATTTTTACGTAAATGGTAATTATTCGCGGCCTTATTGTTGCCTGTCTAGCGTATGATTTCTTATACTATTCGCTGAGACAGCTAACTCTTCGAACATCAACTTTTTTTTACATTAACTCACTGTATATTAAGAAAACGAACAGGTGTTGCCATGTCCCCAGAAGAAACCAGAAAAAATCAGATCAGGAAATTCATGAAGCTTGCACCTATGGACAGGCTGACATGGTGTCTCAACGCTGGACATGAAAACTTGGCCCTCCTGCCGGAAGATAATAGAAAGAAATATTTGGAATTCAGAAAGACCAGGCGAAATGAAGCAAATTCATTGGGGAGAAGTTCTTAATTCTCTTGCCGGAAGCGGCATGGAGTTTGTGATTATTGGAGGCGCCGCCCTAAGTCTGCATGGCATCTCCCGGACAACTTTGGATATCGATATAAGAATTTCTGCGAAAGAAGGAATTATCCGGAAGTTAATCAGCACCCTTTCTGATATTGGTTTAAAACTTGATAGCGATGATTTCTCTCTTCTAATAGACAAGCCCGAATTGCTGTATGGCCAGTGTATTTCATTCTCAGTCCAGGATGGTCCCCAGATCGTCGATGTCTTCCTGGACAATCCGTCCGATTTCTCCCATTTGCTTAAAAGTTCCGTAAAAATGAGAATCGGGAATTATGATATCCGTCTGGCATCATTGGATAACATCAGGAAAATGAAGATTGAAACAGGAAGACCGATAGATCTTGCCGATGTCGCCCTTATTGATGAATTCAAGAATATCAAATGAAATCAAATATATAAAGACGCGGTCATTATGGCTGCGTCTTTTTAATTTCCTCGAACAGCTTTCTCATCTTCGCATGATCCTTGATGCCGGGCGATGATTCTATGCCGCTGCTGAGATCTACGCCAAAAGGATGGACTGAGTCTATTGCGTCTGCGATGTTCGCAGGATTGAGTCCGCCTGAAAGAATAACCGGCGCTCCCAGCATATCAATTGCGAACTTCGCAAGTTCCCAGTCCGCCTTTTCCCCGGTTCCGCCGTAGGCTTTCTCATTATAGGAGTCGATGAGGAATTTTGATGCGGGGAAATCCTTATATTTCAGAACATCTTCCCTGTTCCTGGGTCTCAGAGCCTTCCAGACCTCTGCGAACTTCGCAGCTTTTTCCGTGAATTCCGGAGTTTCGTCGCCATGCAGCTGGATCACATCCGTCCCCGCATCAACATATTTCTCCACGTCTTCAATGGTTGGATTTACAAAGACTGCGACCTTGCGGATCTCGCATTTCAAGGAGCTTATCAATTCCATTACTTTCCCGGAAACGACATATCTCGGGCTTTTCGGATATGCGATGAATCCAAGGGCATCAGCCCGGCATTCGGCGGCAATAACGGCATCCTCAAAGCGGATTATTCCGCAAATCTTCGTGAAAATCCTGTTGTTGCCGGCCATAAAGTCACCATGTATTAAATTTGAACTAAATTGCCCGTCCAAATTGTATTTTGCAATAGGAAAATTAAGTTATTCCATTCAGATTTCAGGGCGATTCTGATTGTTTCAAGGGGGGCCTGGGTTGTTAATTCACCGGCCTGATTCTGAACAATAAGTATGTCAGATTCATCCATCAAAATAACTCTGTTTGTCCTGCTGGTGTTTTCAGCAGGCTACATATTCTATCTCCGCTACAAGAATTTCTCACTGAGAGGCATTCTCGACGATACCCTGCACAAGAAGGCCGAAATCGGCAATTTCCTGAGCATTTTTTCGAAAAATCTGAAAACTGTCGAGGAGATCGAGGACTCCATGAACATGACAGCGCGCTATGTCGCCGACCTTGTCGGAGCGAGTTCCCTGTGCATTTTCACTCTTGAGGACGATGGTTATCTGAAGGCCGCCGGTATAGCCGGGGCGTTCCCCCCCCTCCATAAGTCGACGGAATACGTCCTCACAAAACCGCGTTTCATCCTTGAATCCCTCAGGAGGGAGAAGATCAGGGTGGGCGACGGGTTAATCGGTGAGATTGCGCGGACGCGCGAATCCCTGCTGATCGAGGAAGCTTCGGAAGACCCTCGCGTGATTGCGACTGGCAGCGTAATCCCGATCGAAACACTTATGGCGGTGCCGATGGTTAAGGAAGGCAAACTCATAGGAGTCGTATGCGCCGTCAACAGCAGGGAGGATGGGAAATGCTTCACTCCCGAGCAGTTCAGCGCCTTGAAATTCATGGCCGCCCAGGTCGAACTCGCCTACAATATCGTGAAGGTGTATTCCAACCTCAGCAAACAGCAGAGGATCAACCAGGAACTGGAATTCGCCAAGCAGCTGCAGTCCTCCCTCCTTCCGAAGGAATGCCCCGAATGGGGGCAGTTCTCTGTGCATGCGTTCTCGAAATCGGCCAAGGAGGTCAGCGGCGACTTCTACGACTTCGTCGAGATTGACAAGGACCGCATGCTGGTGATCATTGGAGACGCATGCGGAAAAGGAATTCCGGCGTGCCTCCTCATGTTCATGGCCAGGAGCTTCATAAGGGCGAATATCGAGAGATACACTACGTTGAACGAGCTGATGAGGGATCTCAACAACAACCTGTACAGGGACACCAGTGCCGAAAGATTCATCACCATCGCCTGCTGTGTCCTGAACAGGAGGGAAAACACTATCGAGTATGTACGGGCCGGACATACTGAGCTCCTGATAAGCGTTCCTTCGCAGCACCACAGGCTCAGGAGGATTTTCACGCAGGGCACGGCGCTCGGGCTCATGCCGGGGGATATGGTCGATGAGTTCGAGACGTTCACATTCTCTTTCTACAAGGACATGTCCATCCTCCTCTACACCGACGGAATCACGGAAGCCCTCAACAAAAACGACGATGAATTCGGGATTGAAAGGCTCAAAGAGAATTTCATGTCGTCATGCGAAGGAAGGATCTCCCCGCAGGAGACAATTGAGAAGATACTGCGGTCTGTCGACATGTTCGTCGAGGATACGCCGGTTTATGACGACCAGACGCTCGTAGTGATAAAGCACCGTGATAATTTCGTGTAGGCCCTGTTATTTCCGGAGCGGCGATGGCTTGGACAAGATTTACAATTATCCTGATCCTGATATTCTCCACGTCCGGACTCCGTATTTTCTGCGCCGAAACAGGTCCTGTTAAAAAAGAGATCACCCCTCCGGTCGTCGAATCTAAGATCGGATTCATCTCTTTCCCTTCTGAAACTGAAATCGAGCCCGGTCTGGACAGGATTTTCATAGCGCCTCAGACCAGGCTTCCAATCATGCTGGATGCAGCCGATTACTACCTGCTGATCGTGAGGATAGAATCCTATGCGGTCTGCTGCATGATACCGAAATATCAGAAGTACATGGTCCTGATGGAACCTTCAAAGGACGGCTTCTCCATGTATTTCAGAGGTGGAATAGAGGCCAGTCTCGTACCTTTTATACTACGGTCCGGCGAGGAGCTGCCGGTTACCGGATCCGACGACAAGGCCTATTTCGCCGCCGTGAAAAGGAACAACTCGGTATTCACGATAAAAGTTCCCAGGGACACCGATGGACTTTCTTTGAGCAGGGAAAGCTCTTTTGCGAAGTTCGCAGTCGGGCAGAAGAGGAAGGGGCTGGAATACTTCAACGGCAAATGGATTCCGTCAGCAGAAGCCGCTGCGCTGCGGGATTCGCAGGTAGGCAATGAAAAGAAGAAACAGGAAAGATGGAACA
The DNA here is from genome assembly GCA_025360875.1 of Lentisphaerota bacterium. Taxonomy (GTDB): domain Bacteria; phylum Verrucomicrobiota; class Lentisphaeria; order Victivallales; family GWF2-50-93; genus GWF2-50-93. The sequence continues at coordinate 7,905 of JANYBI010000341.1, read as the reverse complement.
ATCTCAAGGCCGAGGCTGAGGCTGGAGTTCTCGTACTCAAGAACGGCAGGATCATGCATGGTTCATACAAGGGATGCGACAAGATCTCAATCCTTTTCGAGTCCGGAGGCGAAACACGCCAGTATGGCGTTGAAGAGGTCGCAGATATCGGAGTAGTCAAGGCGTTGTCCATGGGCAATCTGGATTCCGCAGGGCAGCTTATCGCAAAGGCCAGGGATCTTGCCGGAGCCCCCGGACAGGCGAAACGCGATCTTGAACAGGCGCAGGGCTTCCTGAGAAAAATCAACCCCTCCGTCACGGAGCTCATGGGCCGTGCGATGGAACTCGGTGCGGAAGCTACGAAGATCAATGATGAGATCGACAGTTCCCTGAAGGAAAAAAATCTCGCACTCTACAACTTCGAGGTCTTTCCAAAGACAATCCTGGACTACCATCTCAAGAACGGACATATCCGGGCAGGAGGGACATGGATTAATCCTGACCAGCTTTGCAGGAGGTGTTCCGGAGGCGGTGAAATCGCCTGTGCGAAATGCCAGGCGACAGGGAAGGTCGCCAAAAAATGCCAGAAATGCCAGAACGGCAGGATAACATGCCATATCTGCGAGGGCAGCGGTTACAAAGTATGCAGCATATGCAATGGTGCCGGACAATTCATAAGGACCTGCTCATATTGCGGCGGAAGCGGAGTGGTTTCAGGTTACTATTCATATCCATGCGGATCAAACGTGTATCTCTTCAGCGGTGCCGTAATGGTGGTCGGAGGGTATTCCCCATGGTACTGTTATCCTTCCTATACCGCAAAGACATGCCCCGCCTGCAATGGCACGGGAAATATGAGCATCACATGCACATACTGCGGCGGCTACGGGAAAATGATCTGCCCGAAGACCGAGAAGTGCGATCTGTGCAACGGTGTGGGATTTATAAAATCCATGTGTCCCGACTGCGAAGGCCGGGGGAAAGTGACATGTCCCGACTGCAAGGGCAAAGGTTTTTCCGGAAATGCCCAGAAGGCTCCAGATGAAGATGACAAAGCCCCGGCTCCTGCCGGAAATGCCGTCCCCGCAGGCGGCGGCAAATCCCAGAAAATGGCACCGTAGGGCGACTCGAAAGAGAAGTATTTATGAAAATAAAATACTCGATTCCTGTTGTTCTTATCTTTTTAGAAGCAGTTATTTTTTCAGGGTGTTGTCTTACGCTTCTATCCCTCGGAGTACATTGGAAAGAGATGGACTATGCTTGGTATGAGTGGAAAATGAATCCTACTCCTGAAACGGAAAATAAATGGAAGCATGAACGAAATATCACAGACATGCATAATCTAATTATTGAATTACTATCCAAAAGAATACAACTCGGTATAATAACACTTTGCAACAGGCCTTCCCTTGGCTGGTCCGATAGCAAATTCAATAATTTTTAGCATCCCCTGTAACATTTTTATTTTCCAGTCGTCTTTACTCATGAAAGCGTGATTGAGGAATAAGCAAAATAAAAGGAGAATTGAACCATGAACGCAAGAACCAGCCTGTCAGTAATCGCCGCCGGAATCTTTTTACTGATGGTGAATTTGTCGGCCGAGGAAGCGGCAAAACCGAATCCCGAGAAGAAAGCGCAGACCGAATGTCCGGTGCTGGGCGGGAAAATAAACAAGGATCTTTTTGTGGACGTCAAGGGAAAAAGGATTTACGTCTGCTGTGCCGGTTGCATCGGGAAAATAAAAGCTGATCCGGATAAATATATCAAGGCGATGGAAGAGAAAGGCATAACCCCGGAAGCAACACCCAAGGACAAGCCCGCCACTGAAAAGAAGGACGGAGCAAAGCAGGAAGCCAAGGATGGATGCTGCGACTGATATCTATAGGAAACTTCGATAATATTTGAGAGAACAGTATTCCAAATCCGCCGCCGGGGACGAAATGTATGTTTCGTCCTCAGCGTCTGGCGGATGGAAGCAGGGTACTATTTGCCTGCTTTTTTGGCCTTCTTCTCAGCACGCCTTTCTTTAAGGGTCTTTGTCGGTGCTTTTTTTACATCCTTCTTGACATCATGGCTCTTGCTCATTTTTTTCTCCTTGAGTTTGTTTTCAGGAACGTACTACATCCCATAATATATGACTTAAGAATATAAAATTCCAATTCCCTGCCTTGCTTCAGGTCGAGTTAAAAGGGAAATTAGCTGAGGTTCCAAAGTTCCAGCTGTTTCTTTACGCAAGGACATCGGAGACCTGCATTATTCGTTTTCACGCCGCGCTTCCACCTGCGGGACATCATCCCCGTCTAATGTGACCAGAACACTGATCGGACTACAGCAGACCTGACAGTCTTCAATGTACTCCTGATGTTCCTCGGAACAGTCGATCATCAGTTCGATTGATTCCCCGCAATACGGACATTGCACGTCGACTGGTTTCAGATGGATTGAATTCCTGTTGAAACTATGGGGAAAACATTATCTTCAGCATAACCTAATTTCATATTCCTTCAGGATCTTATTTGCAGACTCAGGAGTCTTTGCTAAAAGGATATCCTTGCGGAATTCTGCATTATCCGAGATTTTAGATATTCTTTTCAGAAGAGTCAGATGCTCATCCTGTTTTGATTTGCTACTAAGGAACATGAAGATGATCCTTGCCGGATTGTTGTCCAAAGAACCATACTCGATCCCCTTGTCGGAAATTCCGAGGACTCCGATAACCCCGTCCAAATCATCAATCCTGCCATGGGGGATCGCGATTCCATCCTTGAAGCCCGTCGAAATTATGTTCTCACGGTCCCTTATGACTTTGAGGAATTCATCCTTGCGGCTGGCATGGCCGATCCCGGCAAGATGGGTAACAAGTTCGTCAAATACCTCATCCTTCTCTTCGGCCTTGACGTGGAGTATTATTTTCCCCGCGCTAAAAACTTCATATAGGAACATGTTTCACCAGCCCTTATTCTTTATGACCAGACGGTATCCGATGCTTGGTTCTGTAATGAGAAGTTCGGGACGTGCTGGATCTGCTTCAATCTTCTTCCTCAATGATGATATGTGTACGCGGAGGCTTCCACTTTCCGCATCGGATATGGGGCCCCATATTTCCTTCAGAATCCTTTCCTGGGTAACTATCCTTCCCGGATTGCGCGCAAGAAAACTGAGGATGCTGTATTCCGTAGGCGTAACATTTATCTCCTGTTCCGCGACTCTGACCTTCCTGTTCTCAAAATCAATTTCCAACTCTCCTGTCTTGAACGTAGTCTCCTTCAGATCGGGCCTCTGGTGCCTCAATGCCACATTCATGCGGGCGATGAGCTCCTCGGTATTGAAAGGCTTGACAAGGTAGTCATCGGCCCCCGAATTGAGGAGGGTGACGATGTCCTCTTCGGAATTCCTCACCGACAGAATGACTATCGGTATCGTACTCCACGTCCTGATCTCCTGCAGTACGGAAAGCCCGTCCCTGTCGGGAAGATTGAGATCGAGCAGTATTATGTCGGGACGCGACTTCTGCACTTCCTGTATTCCTTCAAATCCATTTTCCGCCTCGAACACATCATATTCCTTCTTCCCGAGGCTTATCCTCAGAAGGCGTCTTATATGGATTTCATCGTCTATCACAAGGACACGTTTCATTTTGGCTCCTCTTTTCCCACCAACACGTTTTGTATGATTTTCACCACAGAGGGCACGGAGAGTACATTTATTATAAAGAAGTCAGGCCTATTCAGCCGTTCTCCCTCTCTGTGCGCTCCAAACAACTAATCTCTTTAATCCTTCTTTAGGTCTTAGAACATTGAAATTAATTGGCAAACAAATTTTAACGGATATTTATCGTAATGAGAGATCGCAGAGAGAACTCCTCCTTTTTCCCTTATAACCAGATCGTATTATATTCTCTGAGACCTCTGTGTTTGTCTTCATGGGTTTTTAATTGTCTCCCAATGGCAGTGCAAATTCAACCGCAAAACCTCCACCCGCCCTGTTTCTTGCGGAGATAATACCCCCATGTGCTTCTATTATCCCCTTGCAAATTGAAAGACCCAGGCCAGTTCCTCCTTTTTTACCGCCTTCACCCCTGTAGAATTTGTCGAACAGATGGGGAAGTTCTTCCTCCGTCACTCCGGGCCCGGAATCCTGAACAATAAAATGCATGGACCCGTCGAGTACCTCTATCCGTATTTCAACTGGAGTACCATCATCCGTGTATCGTGATGCGTTCTGAAGGATGTTCGCAAGCACCTGGATGATCAGTACAATATCGCATTTGACCAAAGGAATGATATCAGGCTTGATGATTGTCACCGGCCTTTTGCCGAGATCTTTTCCTACCTGTCTAAGCGCCAGTGAAACCAGATCTTCAGGGTCTGTCTTCTCCATTCTCAGCTTCAATCTTCCGGACTCAAGCCTGTTCATGGAAAGCAGGTTTTCAACAATGCTATTGAGCTTCACGGCGTTGGACAGGATCTCTTCGACAAGCTGATCCCTGGAAGTTTTGTCTTCGGCAGTTTCAGAATCCATGAGAGCCGAAGCGCTTCCCTGGATAACCGTTAGCGGAGTCCGGAGCTCATGGGAAATCAAGTTGAGCAGTATCCGGCTCAGCCTCTCGGACTCCTGGACAAGCAAATTCCTCCTGTTTTTCTCGGAGAGGATCTCCCGTTCCACTGCAAGCGACACTGTGCTGCTCAATGTCAGGAGAAATGATTCCTGGTCGTTTGCCAGAACTTTTTCATTGTCGAACTTTATCCCGATTACACCGATAGTTCCTCCCGGGGCAGCCATAGGAACGTAATGATAGGAGACAACCGGCAGGGTAGTGGTGAACCGTCCTGCCGACTGTCCGGAAGTAAAACAGTATTTAGCTGCGGAGAATTCCTTCTCATTGGGCTTATAACCTTCCTGGTTCACTGGGATTTCACAGAGGCTTTCATCGTCGTTCCTCCTCAGGAACACGACAGTACTTGCCTTGAAAGCCCTTGAAACATATTCAACGCCGACATTGACCGCGTTCCTGGCGCCGTTCACCCTCTCAAGCGCGAATGAGAGCTCGTTGATGAGCGACATCCTCTGCTCCCTCACCTTGAGCATCCTCTCGTTCGTCTTGAGCTTGCTTGTCATCCATCCGGAAGTGAGGGCGATGAGAAAATAGAGGCAGAACATGAGGATATCCTCGAACTTGCTTATCACAAACGTGTATTGCGGCGGAATAAAGAAATAGTCCCAGCAAAGGGCTGAGAGGCACGCCGCTGCAAAGACAGGACGGGGTTCAAGGATGAGCGCGAGAAGGCTTATTGTCGCAAGATAGAAGATCGAGGCTGACCAGTATCCGGTAAACTGCACAATGAGAAAATTCAGCGCTGTCACAAGCATGACTGCCGCCACAGCAGCTCCATACTGCCATAATCGCGAACCCTCAATTTTCTTTTTCAGGTGTCTTCTGAAATCATCGCGCGACGCCTTCTCCTGCACGGTTACCACCGAGATCTTTCCGGATTCCCTGATTATCCTCTCGGACATGGTTTCCCCGAGGAAAATCCTCCTCGCCACATTTGCTCCGCTTTTCCCGATTATGATGGTCGAGATGTTGTTCTTCGAGGCATATTCAAGTATTCCGTTGACGGCATCCTCCTCGGGTACGCTGACCACAGCAGCTCCCAGGTTCCGGGCAAGTGTAATGTTTTTTGTCAGACAGTCCTTGGCATATTCGGACATCTGGACGCCTGTCTCGACATGGATACAGGTCCAATTCGCCTTCATGCTGTATGCGAAACGGCGCGCCCATCTTATAAGGTACTCGCTGTTCGGGCTCCAGCTTACCGCAACCAGCACGTTCTGAACAGTTGCCGTCGGCATGGCGCTGCCATCCCCACGCAGGAGATTGGTAAGCTGATGGCTGGCCAGCTGGGATGCATGGCGGAGAGAGAGTTCCCTAAGCACGACAAGATTCTCCCTCCTGAAGAAATTCTCGATCGCCTCGCGGGACTTGTCTCCGATATATACCTTTCCCTCCTCAAGCCTGGCTATCAGCTCTTCTGGAGGAATATCTACCAGCTGAATGTCGTCCGCCTGGTCGGAAACCGCATCAGGTATCCTCTCCAGTATCCTTATGCCTGCCAGTTCCTCGACGACATCCGCAATGGTCTCAAGATGCTGGATGTTCACGGTGGTATAGACACTTATTCCTGCATCCAGCATATCCTGGATGTCCTGGTATCTCTTCGGATGCTTCATTCCCGGAGCGTTCGAGTGGGCAAGCTCGTCTACCAGCACAATTGAAGGCTTTCTGGCAAGAATCGCATCCAGATCCATTTCGGAAAGGCTGATACCACGGTATTCGACAATTTTCGCAGATATTCTCTCAATGCCTTCGGCAAGCTCGTCGGTCTCCTTCCTCTCGTGGGATTCCATCCACCCTATGACAAGATCCTCCCCGCGGTCAAGAAGCACCTTCGCCTCCTTTAGCATGGAGTATGTCTTCCCGACACCCGGGGACATCCCGAAAAAAATCTTGAACCGCCCCCGGCCTGAAGGTCTTTTCATGATCTTCGAAAGCAGTTCATCAGGATCTGGACGTTTCTCATAATCCATATTCAGCACCTGTTGTCTGTGAATTCAGTCATGCCGGTCATTTCCTTCCAGCATCAGATTCAGCTCGACCACGTTTACACGAGGTATATTCAGGACGGATATGCCTTTCGGATCCGATTTACCCTTAATATACTCCTTCAACCGGGTTTTTTGATGCTCATCGTATCCTCTTGCCTTTGAAATGCGTTCAACCTGGATCAGCGCGGCTTCTGGACTTATCTCCGGATCAAGGCCGCTTGCCGACGCATAAAGCATTTCTTCCGGAATCCTGCTTATGCCATATGCCCTGCACCATTCCTCCCTGCGCTTGTCCACTTCTGCCTTCAATGCCGCACTGGTCACGCTTAAATTCGAAGCCCCTGAACCCATTGTGTCGTATGACGAACAGGATGGACGACCATGGAAGAACTTGTCCGCTTTGAATTCCTGCCCGATCAGCATTGATCCCCTGACAACATTCCCTTCCATTATAAGGCTCCCCTTCGACTTCTCAGGGAAAATCAGATTCGCCAGCAATGTGACTGCAAGTGGATACAGAAGCCCCGTGATCAGGGTAATGAAAAAAAGGTATGACAGTGCAATCATTGCTGTTCTTGCTGTTTTCATGATTTTGCATTCTCCTTCATATGATATGGAATGCGTTGATCGCCATATCAATCAGTTTTATGCCGATGAACGGTGCAATTAGCCCACCGACTCCGTAGATCAAAAGATTCCTCTGCAATAAGACTTCCGCTCCCGCAGGCTCATATTTCACCCCCCGCAGCGCAAGAGGGATGAGGGCAATGATTATGAGCGCATTGAATATCACGGCGCTCAATATGGCACTTTCAGGAGATGCCAGTTTCATTATGTTCAGCGCGGAAAGTGGACCGGTTCCTCCGCTTCCAGCATACAGTCCGATAAACAGGGCGGGAAGTATGGCAAAATATTTGGCTACGTCATTGGCAATTGAGAACGTGGTAAGTGTTCCTCTCGTCATGAGAAGCTGCTTTCCAATCTCGACCATTTCAAGGAGCTTTGTCGGATTGCTGTCCAAATCCACCATGTTCCCGGCCTCACGTGCCGTCTGCGTGCCCGAAGCCATGGCAATTCCGACATCCGACTGCGCCAGTGCCGGCGCATCGTTGGTCCCGTCGCCTATCATTGCAACCATATGTCCCTCCGCCTGCTCCCTCCTTATGCATTCAAGCTTGGCCTCGGGACTGGCTTCGGCAATGTAGTCGCTGACTCCTGACTCAGCCGCAATCGCAGCCGCAGTCAGAGGATTGTCACCCGTGATCATTATTGTCCTGATACCGGCAGCCCTGAGCCGCGAAAAGCGCTCCCTTATATCAG
>JANYBI010000309.1 GCA_025360875.1 Lentisphaerota bacterium | reverse complement strand
TCCGTTAAGAACGCGCAAACATGCGCTACTACGAACAAATTCCCTAAGTCCGACAGGCTCTTTTAGCAGCGCCTAAGGTGACCAGGGCTTGCACTCCAACTTTAGAAATCAGCTTATTAAATATGATTATTTCCCAGCCGGTTTCTTTTCTTCCTTATCGTCCTTGCCGGCTTTTACTTCGACGGCGATAGCTGTCATGCGGTATTCAACCGTGACCTTTGCGCCGACTTTGAGGTCGCCCGTCACCTTTGTCGTGGCGTCGCGTGTGATTTCCCAGTTGCCGTCATCCTTCGTCTGGATGATGATCTTCGTGTCCGTCAGTTCCACGATAGGGCCTGTCACCTGGTACTTTTTCACCTTGGCCTCGGCGGAGGCGGTTAGCGATGCCGAGACGCAGAGCGCCACTACGAGAGCCATTGCAAGCAGATGTTTCATCTTTCTTCTCCTTGGTTATTTAATTAATTCTGGTAAAATATTCGGGAAGAGGCAAATGGCAAGTGAGTTGTGCAAGAATCATCACATCTCTTGATTTCTCCTCCGTCTCCGATTATCTTTCCGCCAGCATGTGAAACATTGTCCTGCCAAACAATAATCATGGAGACTGAAAATGTACGAACATAAGAGTGACCGGCTCCTGCCACGGGCTGAATTCACCATCCGGGTCATATGGCATTTGTCCCTGGCTCTGCTCATACTTCTCTTTTCCCTTGGGCTGGGAGTTGTCGGCTACCATCTTACGGACGGTCTGCCCTGGCTGGATTCGCTGCTCAATGCATCCATGATCCTCGGCGGCATGGGGCCGGTCGACAAGCTGGTCACGGATTCCGGAAAGCTGTTCGCCTCTTTCTATGCGCTGTACTCCGGAATTGTCTTCATCGGAGTTGCCGGAATTGTTATTGCCCCAGTCGCCCACCGGGTGCTCCACAAGCTGCACCTCGAGGATAAGAATCGCGGTTAACATGAGATTGGGCCTGTTTGTGAGCTGAAGAATATGCAGTCATGGAAATGGTTCAGTAGATCTACTTTCTGTTTTTCCAGTATCCTGGTTTCCTATGCAAGTTCATTATCGCCATGATCCTTATTTCACTTTCTGAGATGCGATAAAGAATTCCATAAGGGAAGCGGTTGGTAAGACAGCGTCGTGTTTTGGAATCAATCGACTCCCATGCCAGAGGGAATTGACACACCCGATCAATCGTGGCATATACTTCTTCAGAAAAGCAAAGTCCAAGTCCAGCCTGGAAACTTTCATAGTATTCAATTGCCAATATGAGTTCGGTTTCAGCAAGTTCATGAAAACTGAACTTCATTTGCCGAACCTTTTCCGTATCTTTTTGAAAACTTCTTCTCCAGGAATTAACTTTGCCTTGCCTGATTCAATGTCTTTGCTTCTTCTTTCAACTTCTTCCGCCCACAATTTGTCTATTTCCATTTGCGTCGGCAGGTTCGCACTATGAAGAAGTTTGTCTATAAGAACCATGCGATCATCAGCTGGCAAGTCGAGCGCCTGTTCGTAAATCTTATTAGTCATGGCTAAAGATGTCATTGGATACCTCCATTTTTGGTACGATACCATGCATGAAAGGTTTTTCAATTTTTCCGACATGATGCTCTATGATGGCCTAGCCGGGTATTCAACGGTTCAGTCTATGTTTTAGTTCGGATTCTTCTTTGATTTCTAATCTTGTTTCAGAATAGTCAGGATTCCACCAATAAACTGCGTTTTGCTCTGCGTACTCAGTAAACCCGTCACATGCTAGAGGTCTTTCAATTGTTTGACCGTATTCGGGATGACTTATTGGAACGCTGAACCAGTAATATGCCTTTCCATCAGATTTTCTTGCATAAAGAACCATTTGAACAGGCTTAACATGTCCATCGTCCAGTGAAATACGATAATGAAGATAATAGTTCCCGTCTCGTTTTAGGATATACGGGGATTCTGCAAACCTTACATCATTTAATGCGACACCAGGAGGCTCAAGGTGAATGCATCCAGCTAGGGAGAATAAGAAGGCCATGGCAATGAAATATTTCATGTCAGCATTCCTTTATCCGAACTACAATTAGATGTAATTTCCTGTTCTACAGGAAATTACTGTTGTGAAGTGTAAGATTCAAGGTTAGAAAGCATTGGCGGTCTTGCATTAGGCGACGATTTGTCACTGAAAAGCAGCCTTTTGCAGGCAAAACCAGCCGTTTCCCATGACTTCTGGAAATTTTAATATTCCTCCTTGAAAATTATATACGTATAAATAAATTATAAA
>JANYBI010000258.1 GCA_025360875.1 Lentisphaerota bacterium | reverse complement strand
TCCAGGCGGGTTCCTGAAAATGTCAAGGCAAGCAAACGGAATAAAAGGGAGCGCATGCGACCGGTTATGCCGGATTGCGACTTGATATTGAAAGGGTTCCGCCTTACTACATGCTTTATGTTTTAAAGTGCAGAAGAACCGTATTTTGATATAGGATGACGAATCATACATGAGCGAAAAAGGGTATGCCCTCGAAAAATACCGCCCCTCGAAAAAGAAAAAGACGGCTATGAATATGATGGCGACCACCGGTATGTATCGCCTACCTTCCTGAAGAAGCTGCTCCTGGGCGTCATTTTCGCCCTTGAGCATTATGAATCTCACATAAAGGAAGAAAAAAAAGATGAAAGCGAATGTGGCCGTTACCATCCCGGGAGAAATAAGGAAATCAAGCATGTTCTCCACGCTCGTGTCGAATATCGCCATAATGCTTGTTATCCCCAGCGATTTGGAATACATGACCAGAAAAACCGTATATATGAAAGAGACAAGGATGAAAGGCAGGGTGAGTATCAGCCTCGCCCTGCTCAGGAGGAAGATCGAAGAGACCAGGCCGAAGCATAATACAAAGGACACGAGGTATTCTAACTCGTCAAAAAATATATATTGCGCAAAGGCCGGAAAGGCAATCATGAGGCTGTTGACATATATCCGCAGCTTGAGGTTGATGTGGTACCTGTAGCTGAGATGCCCAAAAAGCATATGCAGGATCTTCAAATGGCCTTTCTCTCCTGTTTTGTCCTTCAGCTGATCCATTTCCACCTTATATGCGTTTTTTGGGTATATCCGGTAATATTGCATCACCTGAATACAAATCCAACACCGCCCCGGATGATTCCGGCACTAATCCCCGGCAAGGTGGCAAAAATCATTTATGAGTGTAAATTCAGCATTTGAAGTTTCAACACAAGTTATACATTACGGATGGATGCGGATGAAGACAATCAGCTTTAAGGATGCCAGCTTCAGGAACGGGCTCAAGACCCTCTTTTCACGGCCTTTATGTCCTGCAGGAATTGAGAAACAGGTGCGCAAAATTGTCGAGGACGTCAGGAACAGTGGAGACAAGGCTGTAGCTGGATATCTTCTGAAATTCGATTCGGTGAAGCTCTCCCCTTCGCAGTTCCGCGTCTCCGAAAGCGAAATCTGCGAGGCACACGCCAAGGTTGACAAGCCGTCGAAAAAGGCGATTGACACTGCAATATGCAATGTTGCGGAATTCGCAAGGATCCGTATCCCGAAGAACTGGACCGCATCCCCGCGCCCAGGCGTCATGCTTGGCGAAAAGTTCTCACCGCTGGACCGCATTGGCGCATATATCCCCGGCGGAACAGCGCCTCTTATTTCAACCTCCGTCCATACTGTAGCAATTGCGAAAACCGCAGGCGTCAGGGAAATTGTCGCCGTTACACCACCGGACAGGGAAGGCAGGATACATCCCGCCCTGCTCTACGCGCTTTCCAAATCAGGCGCAACGGAGATATACAGGCTCGGCGGTGTCTATGCGATTGCGGCTCTCGCGTACGGGACAAAGACGGTCAGGAAAGTCGACAAGATTGTCGGTCCTGGAAATGCCTATGTGACTACAGCAAAGAAAATAGTATACGGCGACGTCGCCATCGACATGATTGCCGGCCCTTCCGAAATAATGGTGATTGCCGACAAGACGTGCCGCCCTGATTTCATAGCCGCTGACATGCTTTCCCAGGCCGAGCACGGCAGCGGACTCGAACAGGCTGTGCTTGTGACCGACTCTTCCGAACTCATCGAAAAAGTCAAAGGACAGCTTGCCGCCCAGTCTGCGAAGCTCAGACGCTCAGCGACTGTGGCCAAAGTCCTGGCGAACGGAGTATTCTTCATCCTTGTAAAAAATATTTCCGATTCCGCCGAGATCGCAAACCGCTATGCTCCGGAACATCTCGAGATCATCTGCAGGAAAGCGGATGCCCTTGCTTCCAGGATCAATGCCGCAGGCGCAATCTTCATAGGCGAATGGACCCCTGAACCTGTCGGGGATTTCGTCGCCGGTCCGAGCCATGTCCTACCGACCGCCGGCACCGCGAAATATTTCAGTGGACTCACTGTCGAACAGTTCTTCAGGAGATCAAGCATCCTCAAATATGACAGGAAGGCATTCCTCAAGGAACTCCCGCACATTGCGAAGTTCGCAGAAATCGAAGGACTGGATGCGCACGGGAGAAGCGCGACAATTCGAAAACAGTAGTTAGTCGCCAGTCGATAGTCGTCAGCTGCCAGAATCCAAGATAAAGTATGTCCCTATTATATCATTCCTCATCATCCGAGATTTTCCACCTCATCAGCTATCCGCATTTTTCATGTTTATCTTGTTGACATCATGATACTTGCACATATTCCGCCTTTTACCTGCAATAAATTATTAACTTATCCCGTTTATCATGCAATTAAAACAATGCGCCTGTTCATTGTATTTGGCTGTGGAAAAGATATATTTTGCACTCATAAAATTGATTTTTAACCCTAAAAAGGAGAAATTGTATGAAGAAGTTGCTCGCTCTGCTCGTGGCCGTTGGTCTTGTAACAGGTTTCGCCGTTCTTGCTGAAGGCGACGCCAAGGCTGAAAAAGGTGATGCCAAGAAGTCTGAAGTAGCCGCCAATGCCAAAGATATCGAGCTCACCGGCAAGATCGTAAAACAGACAGGCAAGAAGAATCCTGACGAAGTCGTTTTCGTACTTGAAATGGCCGACGGCAAAGCCTATCTGCCCAAGGGCAAGGATGACGCCACGAATCCTGAAAAATTCCTTGACAAGACCGTGACGATCAAAGGCAAAGGCTTCACAAAAGAAGGTAAAGAAGGCAAGAAGATGACGAAAGTCACTGAAATTACCAGCATTGTAGAAGCAGCTGCAAAATAACTGTTCTTAAGATCTGATCCAAACGGGGCCGGCTAAAACCGGTCCCGTTTTTTTTGCCTATAAAATAAATCGGCTTTCAGCTCGACGTTTTTGATTTCATTTTCAAAACCTTGAAGAGCACAAGCAGTGTTCTTCCCAATATTTTAATGCTTCTTATTTTTTTCAGCTGTATGAAAAAAATCGCCGGCCTGGAGTAGAAAGATTTATAAAAATCATATTGTGCATTATACAAGACATCTTCCGTCAGGCCAGTCGGGACAAATACAGGCTCCCAATAGTTGAACTTCGAGGGATCGGCGGAGACATCGAATTTCCCATATTTGCCTGACAAGGCCATCTCATAAAGCTCTGTGCCTTTTATCGGCGTGGCAATAGTACAGACCACATCCGTCAGCGGAAGCGATAGCGCAAGCTCCCTTGTCTTCCTGAGGCTCTCATGCGTTTCCGTCGGATGTCCGAGAATGAAGAATCCCTTCATCATGATGCCAAGCCCGTGTGCGATATTCGCAACTTCCCGGACCTTTGCCGTCGCAATCCCCTTTTTTATGACCTTCATCACCTCTTCATCCCCGGTCTCTATCCCTATCGCGATCTGCCAGCACCCAGCATCCTTCATCAGCCTCAGAATTTCTTCGTCCAAATCGTTCACATTCGCCATGCATGTCCAGGAAAACTGCAATTTCTTTTCCCTTATCAGTTCTAAAATACGCCTGAATCTTTTCCTGTTTGACGGAAAAGTGTCATCAACAAATGTGAGTTCCCTGGCATTATACTTTTTCAGCACGTCCTCAATCTCTCCGACCACATACTCAGGCGAGAAATATCTTATTTTCCGGCCGAACGTGTTGTTGTCGCAGAATATGCAGCCATAAGGACATCCCCTCGACGTTATGATCGAAACGACGAATTCCTCACGATAACATCCGATTGGAGGCCTATAGAACCTTATGTCCGGAAGCGCAGCGCGGTCAGGATATGGCAGCTCATCCAACTCCTGAATTGACTCATGTCTTTCATTTATAATAATTTTGCCATCGGAGTTCCGATATATCAGGCCCTTGATCTCTGCGAATTTCAAGGGATTGCCGATGTTATCGATTAGTTCGGCAAACGTCTGTTCCCCTTCCCCCGCCACCCCGAAATCGAATGCGGAATTCGCAATTGCTTCGGAAGGGTTTGCCGTCACATGCGGTCCCCCGGCGACAAGCCGCACATCATTAAATTTTTTCCGGATGAGACCTGCGATCCTGATGGAATTGCCATAGGCGACAGTCGTAATCGATATGCCGACACAATCAGGATGGAAATCTTCCAATCTCTTAAGAAGCGTTTCGTCAGACAGTCTTTCCGCTTCGGCATCGATCAATTGTATCTCATGCCCTTTCCTCTTAAGGAAGGATGACAGGTATAGAATTCCGAGGGGGGCCTGCCGTCCGCCTATGTCGCCGATATCCGCCCCGTACCTTTCCGAAACGGACACATATGGATATACCAATGATATTTTCATCCGGATAAGTTACCACTGGAACCAATTTTATCGACAGGATAACAGGATTAACAGGATGTATTTGAATTTTGATATTTTTATTTTATGTTTATGGAGGAAACGTAAAATAAAAATCAAGGAGCTGATTCATGAGACCAGTAACACTCTTCACGGGCCAGTGGGCCGATCTTCCTCTGAAGGACCTCGCGAAAAAAGCGAAATCAATGGGCTATGACGGGCTTGAGCTCGCGTGCTGGGGCGACCACATGGACGTGCGCCAGGCTGCGAACGACCCCAAATACTGCAAGGCCCAGCTGGACATCCTCAAGCAGAACGGCCTCAAACTCTATGCGATCAGCAGCCATCTCGTCGGACAGGCCATATGCGACAACATCGACATCCGCCACAAGTCCATCCTTCCTGAGCACATCTGGGGCGACGGAAATCCGGAAGGCGTCAGGAAAAGAGCCGCAGAAGAAATGATCCTCACCGCCAAAGCCGCAAAGAATCTCGGGATCAATATCGTCAACGGATTTACCGGAAGTTCAATCTGGCATCTGGTCTACTCATTCCCGCCGGTGACAAAGGAGATGATCGACAACGGATACAAGGATTTCGCAAAGCGCTGGATTCCGATCCTGAACGAGTTCAAGAAGCTCGGTGTCAAGTTCGCACTTGAAGTGCATCCCACCGAGATCGCGTTCGATATCGCGTCCGCTGAACGCGCCCTTGCGGCAGTAAAGAACCATCCCTGCTTCGGATTCAACTACGACCCGAGCCATTTCGGATACCAGGGAGTCGATTATGTCGGATTCATCTATAAGTTCAAGGACAGGATATTCCACAGCCACATGAAGGATGTCGGCTGGTCATGCAAGCCCACCGAGGCAGGAGTCTTCGGAGGCCACATAGATTTCGGCGACAAGCGCCGTTACTGGGATTTCCGTTCTCTCGGACATGGCAAGATCAACTTCGAGGAGATTATCCGCGCCCTGAACAGGATCGGTTATCAGGGTCCTCTCTCGGTCGAGTGGGAAGATTCCGGCATGGACAGGTTCCATGGGGCAAAGGAAGCCTGCGAGTTCGTAAAGAAGATCGATTTCCCTCCGTCGAACATCGTTTTCGATGCGCAGTTCGACAGATAAAAATCCGCAGAGCGAATTTTTATGACAAAAAATCCCCGCAGAGATGCGGGGATTTTTTTTACTGCAGCTGCATGGCTTCGGCGACGCCTGCGGGCGTGGAACTGTCCACAGGGAGGGGGTCCTCGTGGTCGGCGAGTCCCCAGCGACGGGTGAACGGCCAGAAGACAAAAAGAGCCTTTCCGACAATATTTTTGCGCGGGACAAAGCCCCATACCCTGCTGTCTGAACTGTTCGAAGTATTGTCCCCCATCATGAAATAGCAGTTTTCGGGAACATATATTTCATTCTCAGCGGCCAGGCTGTATATGCCGGAGTGCCCCTGGTATCCGCCCTTCAACGAGTAGATTTTGCTGAAGGCCTTGTTATTGAAATTAGTGATAGGCATATAGAATTCACTGCCTTTTGTCTTCACCTGGACAACCCCGTCAACAATCTTGAGCATGTCGCCAGGCAGCCCGATAAGCCTTTTAATGTAGAAAAAACCGCTTGTCTGCGGGATGCCCTCGGTATTGAATACAACGATCTCTCCACGTTTCGGTTCCCTGAAATGATATGTATAGCGGTCGACAAATAGATGGTCGCCCAGCGAAAGCCAGCCATTGCACAGGACTTCACCCTCCTGGAACTCCTTCGATCTGTCCTGATATGAGGAGAATTTAAGGCAATACTTTTCGATCTGCGCCTTTTCCCCGGGCAGATTGTAGACAACTCCGCCAATACCGAATCTTGTCTGCGGAAACATCAGATACTTGTAGTAGGAGTCCACACTTGCCTCATCATAGCAGCCGGAACGTTTGACTGTAAGCTTCGCACGTTCAGCCGAGAATATGGCCAGCTGGAGGAATGACGGCAGATGCGGAAGCGTGTCCTTGTCAGCAATATAGTGTATCCCGAAAAGCGTGGGCTGCATGCTGCCTGTCGGAATCTTGAACGGTTGCAGATACAGTGCCCGCGCACCGAAAGCAACAGTAAACGCCACGGCAAGAATGTCCGCATATTCACGCAAGGTCATGAACGGCTGGCGCGGAAGTATTTTCATGACCCTCACCGGTGCGCGCTCAATGAACCTGTCGGCCTCCTCGACATTCCCAGGATCAACTGATTTCGCCTCCTCGATGATTTCCCGCACCTTCTCCTTGGTCGACTGGACAAGTATGTCATCGTTCAAATGGAGAATGTGCGAAAGCTGGTGGCGCAGTTCCTCCAGGGCTTTCGCCCGCTTACGCCTCTGCCAGAACTGTATTATTTTTTGTATCATGTTGAATACCGTTGCCCGTCATCAGTCTTCGGTCGTCGGTAGAAATAAATTCCCCGATACTGACGACAGACGACCATCGACTGTCTACTTTTTTACGTTCCCGCCTTGAGGATCTCCACGAAGGCTTCCTGCGGTATATGGACTTGTCCTATCTGCTTCATGCGCTTCTTGCCTTCCTTCTGTTTTTCGAGGAGCTTGCGCTTACGGGAGATATCGCCACCATAGCATTTGGCAAGGACATTCTTACGGAGCTGTTTGACAGTCTCCCTGGCGACAATCTTCCCGCCGACCGCGGCCTGGATCGCTATCTGGAACATCTGCTGGGGTATCACTTCCTTCAGCTTCTCAGCAAGCTGTTTTCCCCTTATA
>JANYBI010000257.1 GCA_025360875.1 Lentisphaerota bacterium | reverse complement strand
ACTGATTGAGCTTAATATTATTCGAAAGTGTAGATGCGGGTAAAAGGAAAATCCGATAATTTCCTTGGACATTGGACATTCCGTGTTGGATATTGGACATTCATGTCTTGTGTGATTCTGATTCTGGCACCCCTTCAGGGTGCTATTCGTTTTTCCCCTTAGTCCGGGGGTATCGCAAGACTCACCCCCCGGCTACTGTCTCTCATCCCTCCGGGATGAAGATAGGGAAGCTGAAGCCACAGACTATATTACTAATTCCATTTCCCCTACCACCACCAGTCTTCAGGCAGAGTGAGGATGGACTTGTTGCCGGTTTCCACGACGACGGTCGATTCCCCTTCGGGCAGTTCTACGGGAAGACGTTCGCGCCCGTAATGGAATCCTTTCGGACAGGCGCCAGTCTCCTTGAATATGAGCTTGCCGTTGATCCACACTGTGCGTAAAGAACCGCCGGTGTTCACAAAGACCTTGCGAGCCTTGTCCGACTTTACGGTAGCCATGCCGATGTAGAATGGAGCTTCGCCGAGATCCTTGTCGAGTTTGAGCCAATATCCTTCCTGTCCAACCTGGGTCCACCACCAGCCTTCCTTCGGGTCGAGGAGGTCAGGCAGGACGATTTTCTTCCAGGTGTCGTCAGGCTTGAGATCTTTTATGGTTTTCTCGTCGAGAGGCTGGGCATCCTTGACGGCGGCCTTGAATTTCCAGTCAGTGAC
Source organism: Lentisphaerota bacterium (assembly GCA_025360875.1). Lineage (GTDB taxonomy): Bacteria > Verrucomicrobiota > Lentisphaeria > Victivallales > GWF2-50-93 > GWF2-50-93. Next base: position 5,337 of record JANYBI010000257.1, on the reverse strand, counting down.
AAGTCCGGGCAGGGGTTCGGGCTTGAAGACTTCGGGCAGGGGGACATCCTTGCAGCCGAGGGAGTCGAGGACGCATCTGGCGACGCAGCGGTTGCCTTCCAGATTGAAGTGGCTCTGGTCGGCTTCCCACATGAAAGTTTTGGACTCCCACGCTTTCTTCATGTAGTCGCGGGGCCGTGCGATGCTGAAGCCGTACATATGGGAAAGCATTTCCGTAGCCTGCCAGTAAGGTTCGAGCGCCTTTTCTTCCCCTTCCATATGCCTAGGACCGGCGATGCGGTCACGCAGGACCAGAAGCGGAATTTTCGCTTCGCTTATCTTTTTCGCAAGCGTCTCCATGTCTTTCGAGAACTGTTCTGAACTCACATTTCGGCCGGCATCGTTGCAGCCGCTGCAGAAAGTGATTATCATGTCGGGTTTTGCAGGGAGAAGGACTTCATCGAAATATCGGATATTTTCGCCGGTAGTCGCCCCGCCTACTGAGGCGTTGAGGAACCGAGGAACCGGTTTTCCCGCCTCCTTCATCGCCTGTCGGATAAGGACAGGCCACGCGGCACCGTCGGTCAAGGAATCGCCCAGCAATCCGATATTCAGAACTTTTTGCGATGCATTCATATTTTTATTTTCCTGTGCTGCAGCTGAAATGCCTGCGAAGAGCAGTCCTGCAATTGCAGGTACGGCAAACAAATGCCAAGATTTAACCGCAGAGAACGCTGAGAATGCGCGAAGAACGCGAAGAGAATTAAACATGTCATATACCTCCAGTTGTCATAATTCATTAATTTTGGATATTCAAAGGTTAACTATTAACCGCTGAGGGACCATCACCTTCTGCGGAGGACCATCAGTTTTTCCGGAAAAGCGGCCCATTACCAGCCTGACAAGTTCCTGTCCTATCCTTAGGTTGTCCTTGTCCACGGTTGCAACCGGGCGTGAATCCTCCCATTTCCTTTCAGGAAGATCATTCCAGTAGTTGTCATATCCGGTAATCGGAATTTTTCCGGGATCACGCCCGAGTATCTTAAGGGCTGCGACGATTTTCGGTATGTGCCCGTCGCTCAACGCCATTATCGCGTCTATCTTTTCGTTGCCATCGAGCCTGTTGAAAAGATAGCCCGCCATCTTGTGGGCATCGGCCTCGAAGGCGGCTTTGCTGAAATCATATGACGGTGTTGGCGCAACCTCAAGTACTGGAAGCGTGGCGATACCGGCTTTCCGGCAGGCTTCCTCGAAGCCGGTCCTTCTCAATGCAGCCCATTTGGGCATGTCCGCCCTGATGTCTTCCACCCTGAGTATGTGGCTGGCTCCGCGGGAGATGACCCAGGACGTGAGATCCATGCTGCCCTGCCGGTGATCGGAGCATACCATGTCGCATCCCGGGCAATCGCGGTCGTCCCCATAGACGACAACGGGCGTCTTGTCAATATTCAGGGCCCTCTGTATCTCCTCGCGCGTCGAAAGTCCATTCGCCTGATCGATGATGATGACAGCGCCCGGAGATCCGGGGAACATGGTGCCGAGATTGACGCTTCCTATTTTTCCGGAGGGGACGATCATCGTAGTGATCCCGCTGGCAAAAGCTTCGCTCATCACTCCGGTTGAAATCGAGGTGGACCAGCCCGAAGGAGTCATTTTCAGAAGCGCGCTTGCTGGAATCATCTCATTCATCAGCACTGCAATTGAATTGCTCCTGGTTTTCCGCGAACCTGCGATCATCGCATTTTCGGAGACGGACCTGCCGCGGCCATCAGGCCTTATCAGTCCTTCCTTCTCAAGCTGGATCAGCCCGTTGCGGACGGTATTTCTCTTTACGCCCAGGAATTTCGCAAGATCCCTTTCGGATGAAATGCGTGTTCCAGGGGCTATCTTGCCGGAAAGTATGAGTTTCCGGATCTCTTTTGCGGCCATGTCCGCAGGAGAATCCTTCGCCAGCACCTCCAGCGGAATTTCATTTTTACTCATTGTTTGCATGTATGATATCAGTTCCCTTGTTCAGAATATTTATCATTGGTCTATGAACATCTTGGTCACGCCGGTGCTCTTCCCGGGCCAGTCATCGCTGCGGAACGGCCCGCTTGGCAAGAAAACTTTACCGTCGACCTGGTTGCAGAGATTGCAGCCAAATGGATTGTTCGCCCAGGCGTATCGGACTGCAACCGGCTCTTTCACCTGGTCGCTCCATACAAGCACGGTCTTGCCATCTATCTTTGCCTGGGCTCTCTCCCATTTCTTGTCGGCTCCGGCGACATAGAACCAGTTGGGATCCTTGCCGTCAGTGGTGGCAAGTCCGCCTTCGGCATATTTGAAATGAACCCTGACCTTTCCGTCTTCGACCGCAATTTTCTCGTAGCGCGGCCCTGAGAAGGGAATTTTTTCGCCATATGCCACGGCACGCGCAGCGAGCGCCAGCCTTCTGGCGGCCTCCTGCTTGTTCTTGGGATGCACATCTTTCTCCTCGCCAATATCGATGGCGACCGCCATGCCCGTGTTCGGAACTTTGTCCAAAGTCAGGTTCTGCGCCTCGCGCACTTCAGACCATTCGCTGTCGAACCATATCGGATCCTTGGCGTAATCCGGAGGAGGAAGGACGTTTGCAAGCTGGACATATATGAACGGTAAATCTCCGATCCCCCAGTTTTTGCGCCAGCTGTTTATCAGTGCGGGGAAAAGTTTCCTGTACTGGATGCCGCGGTTGTCGTTTGTCTCACCCTGGTACCAGATGACTCCGCGGATCGCATATGGCATGCAAGGTTGTACGGAACCGTTGTAGAGTCCGCAGACGCGGTGTATGAAATTCGGATCCACGAGCCCTTTTGGTGCTTCGGGTGCGGGCTTGCCTGCGGTTTTCGCAGCTTCAGTTTCCTTCTTGAATGCCTCGGCCTTGGCTATGCCGGCTTCCCAGCGTTCGACGATGCATTTCAGATCGGGATCATCCGCCATCGCCTCACGCGGCGTCCATGACTCTGCGGGAGTCCAGCCACAAGAACTGTGCAGGAGCCCGATTGGTACTCCGTTCCGGGCCTTCTGTATGTCGCGTCCGAACAAATATGCTATTGCTGAAAAATCCTTGACAGTTTCCGGGCTGCATACCTTCCAGGTCGGCCATTCCGGAACCACATTGTCCTGAGGTGTTGCAGAGACTACAGGCTTGGAGGTGAAAAGGCGGATCAGCGGATAATTTGCCTCGCTCACTTCCTTCTCGCCGTTCATTGCGCTCTTGAGACCGAACTGCATGTTGGACTGTCCGCTACAGAACCAGACTTCTCCGACAAGCGTTCCTTTCAATGTCAGTGTTTTCGGTTCAGCCTTGGAATCCGGACAGGATATTGTCATGTCGGCAGCTTCGGCGCTGGCCTGCATGGGATCGAGTTTCACCATCCATTTTCCGTCGTCTCCCGCTTTGGCGGTCTTGCTCTGTCCGCGGTATGTTACAGTCACATTTGCTCCGGGATCAGCCTTGCCCCATATGGACACCGGCATTCCCTGCTGGAGCACTGCGTTGTCGGAGAAGAACGCGGGCATTTTCAGCTGCGCTCCGGCCTCGATCCCGTAGATCATTGCGGCTGCAGAGAACACTGGAAGCAGCAATTTCCTGAAATTCATAAATCATCCTCCCATATTATTATTTGATAGATATTTTCCCTGTCATGACTTCCGGCTTCATGCTGTCGTTGACTCTATGCCAATGGAAACGGTTTCCCACGCAGTCTTCGACGAAGACGTCCAGCATCTTGTCCCTCGGATCGCGGCTTATCTCCAGGGACGCGACATTGTCCGGAATTCCCCCGTTGCCCATGAGCTTGGGATCCGGCTGGAAAACTCCGATCAGGAGGCCGTCGGCGGAATAATGATATATGGAACTGCCGTTCTTCTCCCATTTTATCGATACCAGCATTGCGCCGCCGCCAGGTATGATGTCCATGCCGGGACAGGCGTTTGGCAGCTTGGAACTCCACATCAGTTTCCCGTCCTTGGTATATCTGGCGAGAACCCAGCCGCACATCCAGCCACCATCGGCTTCAGGAGGTTTCGGATAGAATTCGCTGCGCCCATGCACATATATGCTTCCGTCATCGGCGCGCATTGCCATGAGCGGCTGTGACATTATCTTCTTGCCAGTTCCTGTGACGGTCTCATCGGGAATCACTTCCTTCATCTTGCCGGGATCGTAGATGGGATTGCCGTTGGCGTCAAAACCGGTGACAGGTATTTCAAGTACATTGCGCTTATGGTGGCCGCAGACGAGGGCATTCCCGTCCTTATCGACATTCACTCCGAAGTAGGAAAGCTCGAACGGTTCACCCGGCTTCTTGGCCCAGGTAATCTCGTCCTCGTCGACTTTTCCATTGCCGTTGGTGTCATGCCATGCCCAGAGTCCCGATGGATATTTCTTTGTCTTTTCATCCCAGGTTCCCGGGAGAGCGTCCCAGAAAGCCCCGTCCGGCATCGGGTTCCTCATGCCGAACATCGAGGCCAGGCGATAGAATTCGCCTTCGCGTCTGTAGACCTGCAGGCCGTCGCCATATGACTGGAAGAGGAACTCCTTTTCACCGAGTTTCTGGATGCGCATGACGCCGTGCTGCCAGTTTATGTATTTCGGATTTCCGTCGAGGACGAATCCCCTGAACTCCCAGGTGCCGGTCTTCTTGTCGAGCTTGTACCTGTGGAAATACTGGCTTATGACCTCGTCCGGTCTTTCCTGGGAATAATTTCCGGTATTGCAGAATTCAGCGCCGATATGATCCCATATCAGCTTGCCGTCCGGAGCAAAACGGGAAAGCCGCCCGCCTGAAACTGGAAGGATCTGTGAGACAAGCATGTTGCCTTTCGAATCCACTGCAACACCAGTCAGGTTGTAGAATCTGTCAGGAGCATAGTCTCCGAGACTCGCCTTCTGGCCGAAGGTTTTTGCGAACTTCGCAGTTTTCGCCTTTACGTCCACATCATAGATCTTCACCTGGTTGGCGGTGCTGTCGGCGACGTAGAGCTTGTTGTCAGGTCCGAATGCAAGTGCGCGGACATGTCCGAGATCCTTCAAAACCGGAGTTGAAGTTTTTCCGTCCTGGCTGAAGATCGTGATTTTCCCATGCTCGTGTCCGACCCATAGCTGTCCAGCGGAATCGATGGCGATGGCATGGGGGAGTTTTACGGCGAAGGAATTTGCCGGAGCGCCGGTAGTCTTGTTGAAGGAATTTATTTTGCCGCTGATCGCATCGCTGTGCGTGAACGCAGGCTGCTTGAACTTCAGTTCGAGCCCCGACACCGCCGGGGCTAAGGGCATAATCGGTGAGGGGGGTGCGGGTTCCGGAGTTTGTTCCGCCCATGAGAACGCCGGAG